>SVJI01000027.1 GCA_015069065.1 Oscillospiraceae bacterium
TTTGTAATCGCCTTTTTAGTCTGGTTTTCATAGCTGACAACAGTTGAGAAGCAGTTTGTCACAAGTATCAGACTGTCTGCAATGTCGTTATAGGTAATCTTCGACTCTGTTTTGGTGTATTTATTGTTCTGCTTAAGATATGCGTCCACTGCACTGACAAAGGCACTTCTGGCAGCCTTGTCAGGCGCACCGCCGTGTTCAAGATAGCTGGAGTTATGATAATACTCCACGAACTGAACATCGTTTGAAAATGCAAATGCCGCACTCAGCTTAACCTTGTAGTCTTTCATATCCTCACGGTCGCGGCCTGTACGCTCACCCTCGTAAAACGCAGTATTTGAAATGCGCTTTTCGTTTTCGGGACAACGCTCGTTAATATAGTCAACGACACCGTTTTCATAACGAAATTCAAATTTCTTAACCTCTCCGCCATCCTCGTGATAGGTCAGCTTAAATGTAAGCCCCGCATTGACAACAGCCTGTCTTTTAAGAGAATCCACTAAAAATTCGAGCGGAATGTTTATGTCCGTAAACACCTCGAGGTCGGGACGCCATTTAATGGTCGTTCCCGTGGAGCGGTATTTCTTCTCTTCCTTATACAATCCACCTACGTTTTCACCCTTTTCAAAATAGAGGGTGTGTTCGTAGCCGTCACGGTTAACGGTTACATTCATATATTCTGCACTGTACTGCGTTGCGCAAAGGCCCAGACCGTTAAGTCCGAGTGAATAGAGATAGTTTTCTCCCTCGCCCTTGTCATACTTACCGCCTGCGTAAAGCTCGCAGAAAACCAGTGCCCAGTTATATTTTTCTTCCTTTACGTTCCAGTCAAGGGGAATACCGCGTCCGTAGTCCTTTACCTCTATGGACATATCGCTGTAGCGGGTAACCTCGATAACCTTTCCGTAGCCCTCCTTAGCCTCGTCAATAGAGTTGGATATTATTTCAAATACGCTGTGCTGACATCCCTCAAGTCCGTCCGAACCGAATATAACCCCCGGTCTTTTACGGACACGGTCAGCACCCTTAAGCGCGGTAATACTATCGTTGCCATAGCTTTTTTTAGCCATTTACACGTCCTCCTTAAGTAAATATGTCCTATTTACTTATCAATGTTTGTTTTGTATTTCAGCAGCCTTAACGGTGTTCCTCATAAGCATTGCTATAGTCATCGGACCTACACCACCGGGAACAGGAGTAATCGCAGAAGCAACACTGCTTACATTGTCATAGTCCACGTCTCCGCACAGCTTGCCGTTTTCGTCACGGTTCATGCCTACGTCAATTACTATAGCGCCCTCCTTAACCATGTCTGCAGTTATAAACTTAGCCTTACCAACTGCTGCCACCAGTATGTCTGCACGGCGGCAAACCTCTTTAAGATTTTTTGTGCGGCTGTGACAGATTGTAACAGTGCCGTTTTCGTGGAGAAGAAGCATCGCCTGAGGTTTACCCACGATGTTACTGCGTCCCACAACAACGCACTCCTTACCGCTTACTTCAATACCTGTCAGGCGGATAAGCTCCATTACACCTGCGGGTGTGCAGGGGAGAAAGTCAAAATTTCCTATCATGATTTTACCCACGTTTACAGGGTGGAATGCATCGACATCCTTTTCAGGAAGAATACGCAGAAGCACCTTTTCACTGTCAATGCCCTTGGGAAGAGGAAGCTGTACGAGAATACCGTTAATATCGGCTCTGCCGTTCAGCTTATCAATAAGCTCGAGCAGTTCCTCCTCGGAAGTCTCTGCGGGGAGTGCATATTCCTCGGAATAGATTCCGCACTCTGCACACGCCTTTTTCTTATTGTTTACATATACGCGGCTTGCGCTATCATCGCCTACGATGATTACTGCAAGTCCTGCGTTAATGCCCTGCTCTTTTAGCTCTGCCGTTTGCTTTCTGAGGTCCTCTTTTATTTTTATTGAGAGTTCCTTTCCGTTTAATATCTGTGCTGCCATTATATTTGCTCCTTTCAGGTTTTATCAGGCAATCACCGCCAAAGCCTATCAGGTCAGTGCGGTTTGCCTTAACAAGTGCTTCATGCACCAATTTATAATTTTCCTTTCGTGACGATTGTAAAAGCGCACGCTGAAGTGCCTTTTCATGCGGTGTTTTCGGGACATACACCTTCTTCATCGTCCGTGGGTCAAGTCCTGTGTGAAACATTGCCGTGGACAACGTCCCCGGTGTGGGGTAGAAGTCCTGCACCTGCTCGGGACGGATGTTATTCCTTTTCAGGTACACCGCCAGCTCTATAGCATCGCGCAATGTGCTGCCCGGGTGACTTGACATCAGGTAGGGAACGAGATACTGCTCCTTACCAAGCTTTTCATTTATATCGTAAAATTTACGGCAGAATTTCTCATACTGCTTAACGCCGGGTTTTCCCATGTGTTTTAATACATTGTCACTGATATGCTCGGGCGCAACCTTAAGCTGACCGCTCACGTGATGCTCGCACAGCTCGCGGAAGAATGAATCATCCTTATCCGCAATCAGGTAATCGTAGCGTATGCCGCTGCGAATAAAGACTTTTTTTACCTTTGGCAGGGCGCGGAGCTTTCTTAAAAGCTCCAGATAGTCCTTATGGTCTACCTCGGCATTGGGACAAACTGCAGGGTAAAGACACTGCCTGTCGCGGCAGGTACCGCTTTTAAGCTGCTTTTTACAAGCAGGGGCACGGAAATTTGCCGTCGGACCGCCGACGTCATGGATATATCCCTTAAAATCCTTGTCCCATATAAGTTTCTGTGCCTCTGCCAGAATTGATGCCTGACTGCGCGACTGAACAACGCGCCCCTGATGAAATGTCAGCGCGCAGAATGAGCAGCTGCCGAAGCACCCTCTTGACGAGGTGATTGAAAACTTAACTTCTTCCAATGCAGGGATGCCGCCATCCTTATCATACATCGGATGCCATGCACGCATATAATTAAGAGCATAGACTCTGTCCATTTCCTTTTGCGTAAGCGGGTCGGAGAGAGGGAGCTGAACCAGATATTTATTCCCATGCTGCTGCACCAGTGTTTTTCCGCGGACACTGTCCTGTTCATAATACTGCGCGGCAGCGGCTTTGGCATAGCTTTCCTTATCCTCGCTCACTTTTTCAAATGAGGGGAGTACAACGCTGTTTTTGGGAACTTTTTCTGAGATATAACAGCTTCCCTTTACATTTGTTATATGACCTACAGGAATACCGTCTCTCAGCTTTTCCGCTACGGTAAGGAGTGATTTTTCACCCATACCGAAAAGCAGTAAATCGGCACCTGAATCAATCAGAATACTTCGCCGCACCTTATCCTGCCAGTAATCGTAATGCGCAAATCTCCTGAGACTGGCTTCTGTGCCGCCGATAATTACAGGAATATCACCAAAGGCACTGCGTGCCATGTTTGAATATACGATAACGCATCTGTCAGGTCTGTAGCCTGCCTTTCCACCGGGGGAATATACATCACCGCTGCGGCGTTTCTTTGATGCGGTATAGTGGTTTACCATTGAGTCGATGACACCGCCGCTGATAAGGACGCCAAGCCGCGGCGTGCCATAGCGGGAAAGTGCATCAGGATTATTGCGGTCAGGCTGCGGACACATACATACCCTGTAACCGTTTGCCTCCAGCAATCTAGCAAGCAGCGACGTGCCAAAGGACGGATGGTCAACATATGCGTCACCCGATATAAAAAGAAAATCATAATAATCCCATCCAAGCTTGTCCATATCGACCCTTGAAACGGGTAAAAAATCGTTGCTCATAATTTTTGACTCCTTGAAAGGTGGCGGCAGAAACAACTTGAATATTCTGCCAACAACTATAATACATTATATTATAATATGAACTTTATTTCAAGCAAAAATTTCTAAACGCTGAATTAGTTTATGCGCAATTGACGGTAAAAAAATATTTAATTATGCGAAAAGAAAGGGGGAGAGTATCAAAATACTACAAAAGTTTTAATTTAAATGCAAAACTGTACAAAATATACCGTTGATAAATACTGGAAAAATATGTAAAATATTTTTGCAGAGTATGTGAAAAAAGTGCCTATGGAAAAATGTATGACAAAAAGATACAATTGTAGTTAGTAAGGATAATAAGGAGCGTAGTTATATTATGAAAGAACCCGGATACATAAGGCAGACAGAAACGCAAAGCGATACCGGTGACAGAATTATACTGTGTTATTTTCTGACGAAGCACAATACCATCGTAAACGGAAAAGGGGAAACTACATACGGCATAGGAATAGATATGTACACACAGCGCCCCAATGAGCGGACAATTCGCGAGCGGAAAACCGCGAAAAGTCTATTTAGGAAAAGGGAGGAAGCAGTACTGTTTACAGACGCTCTGTGTAAGGGCTTTGTGACACCGACAACCCTTTCGGATATTATTGAAGATAAGCGTGCAGAGGGCAGTTTCTGCACTGCATAAAATTTTTGAAAAAAGTACTTGCATTTATACAGATAGTGTGATATAGTTACTGGGTAAAAAAGCGGTCCTCTGCATTTCTTTCGTACGAACGCTTAATATTTACCGCAAATTGCGGGCAAGAAAGGAGCGATTTGAGTGGACGTTTTAAAGGCGATTACTCAGGAACAGATCAGAACAGACCTTCCCAAGCTTGAAATCGGTGATTATGTAAAGCTGTACGTAAAGGTTAGAGAAGGTGCCAAGGAAAGAGTCCAGATGTTTGAGGGTACCGTTATTTCTAAGAAGCATGGCGGCATCCAGGAAACATTTACTGTAAGACGTCTTTCATACGGTGTCGGCGTTGAGAGAACATTCCCTGTTAACTCACCCAGCCTTGACAGAATAGAGGTTGTAAGACACGGTAAGGTTAAGCGTGCTAAACTGTACTATCTGCGTGACAGAGTTGGTAAGGCAGCTAAAGTTAAGGAAAGACTTTAATAGTCAGGTGAAAGAGAGTCTGTCACACGGCAGATTCTCTTTTTCATTTCCCTAAAAGGAGGATAATGATATGGAAGAAAAAGATTTTAATATCGAAGAAAATAACGAAGAGACACAAGAGAGTGAAAATATAGTAGAAGAAACATCTGCAGATGTTTCTCAGAATAAGAAATCCTTTAAAAAGGAGCTTCTTGAGTGGGTACAGGCAATCGTAATTGCAGTGGTGCTTGCACTTGTTATACGCAGCTTTGTATTTACAGTGGTGCGCGTTGACGGACAGTCCATGGAGCCTACGTTGCAGCATAATGACCGCATGATTGTATGGCGGCTTGGCTATGAGCCGGAGAGGGATGACATTGTTATCTTTAATCCCCCCGGATATGAAAAGAATGTCTACTGGATAAAGCGAGTAATTGCTACCGAGGGGCAGCATGTAGAGATTGATTATGCCCGTAACAGCGTATATGTTGACGGAGAAAAGATTGACGAGCCATATCTTGGCGAAGAAATGAGAGCGCTGGCGCACCTGCCGATTACAGAGATTGATGTACCTGAGGACTGTGTGTTTGTTCTGGGTGATAACCGTAATCACAGTACCGACGGCAGAGTTATCGGTCCTGTCAGTGAGGACAGAATTGTAGGTAAGGCAGTTGTAAGGTTCTGGCCTTTTGGAGGAATAGAATCTTATTAAAATAGAGAAAGGATGGAAAAAGCATGAATATACAGTGGTTTCCGGGGCATATGACAAAAACGAAGCGGATGATTGCAGAGAATATCCGCCTGTGTGACTGTGTAATCGAATTGTGCGATGCCAGATGTCCCCAGAGCAGCCGTAATCCCCAGCTTCCGTCCCTTATCGGTAACAAAAAACTGCTTCTGGTTATAAATAAGAGTGACATTGCTGACCCTGTGCAGACGCAAAAATGGATTGAACGTTTCAGGAAAGAGGGCATTACTGCCATTGCGCTGAACTGTAACGACTCTAAGGGTATTTCAAAGGTTTTTGACGCTATAAAAGAACTTCTGAAGGAGAAAACTGAGCGTGACTTAAAAAGGGGTTATGTTAATAAAAGTGCGCGTGTAATGGTGTGCGGTATTCCCAACGTTGGAAAAAGCTCCTTTATAAATAAGCTCTACGGAAAAACAGCCGCAAAGGCGGGTGACAGACCCGGTGTAACGCGTGGAAAACAGTGGATAACACTGAAAAATGGCATGGAGCTTCTTGATACACCTGGAATATTGTGGCCGAAGTTTGAGGATAAGGATGTGGCACTTCGTTTGGCATACACAGGGGCAATCAAGGACGAGGTACTTGATTGCGAGGAACTGTGTGCTAATTTGTGCAAATATCTGGCGGACAATTACCCTGACAGACTAAAGGAACGCTATAAGGTGGAGCTTACGGATGATTTGAATGGCTTTGATATCCTTGAACGCATCTGCAGGAAACGCGGGTTTATACTCAAGGGGAACGAGGTCGATTTACTGCGCGGAGCAAACGTAGTGCTTGACGAGTTCCGCGGTGCTAAACTGGGTAAAATTACGCTTGAATAGGATTGGTAAATTATGAAAGAGGAAGAACTTCTCAGGCTTGAATCGATGTGGAGCCTTGAACACGCTCTTTTTGAAAAGGGGTACAGTGCTGTTGCAGGTGTTGACGAGGCAGGCAGGGGACCTCTGGCGGCAGAGGTGTACGCTGCGGCGGTAATACTTCCGCCTGATATATGTATAGAGGGACTTAACGATTCAAAAAAACTGTCAGAAAAAAAGCGGGAAAAGCTTTACGATGAAATTTGTGAGTGCGCCCTTGCATACGCTGTGGCAACGGCAAGCGTTGAGGAAATTGATGAATTTAACATCCGCAATGCTACATACATGGCGATGAACAGAGCCATTGAGGCACTTAAGATAAAGCCTGATTTTGTAATGGTGGATGGTGATTGTATTAAGGATTGCGCCTACCCCCACGAATGTGTGATAAAGGGTGATGCAAAAAGCCTGAGTATCGCAGCGGCATCAGTTCTGGCGAAAGTGTCGAGGGACAGGCATATGCTCTCACTTGCCGAAAAATATCCCATGTACGGCTTTGAAAAGCACAAGGGGTACGGTACTGCAGCGCATATTGCTGCATTAAAGGAGTATGGTGCATGTGAAATACACAGAAAAACCTTTATCAAAAAATTTGTCTGAAAAGAGAAAAACAACGGCAGGTTCCATAGGCGCTCTGGGCGAGGAAGCTGCCGTTAAAACGTTGAGAAAATACGGTTATAGAATTGTGGAACGGAATTTCAAAACAAAGATGGGCGAAATAGATATAATAGCAAAGGATGGGGAATACACCTGCTTTGTTGAGGTGAAGCTGAGAAAACGCAACGATTTCGGCACGCCCGCTGATGCTATCGACCATGCTAAACGCCGCCGTATTATAAATACGGCTACGCTCTACGCAAAAATGAAGAATATCTATGATACACCCATGCGGTTTGATGCCGTTTTAATAAATGCAGATACCGTAGACGGAAGATTGGAAAATGTAAGTATAGAGGTAGTTAAAGACGCATTCAGGCTGTGAGGTTATTTATGAAGCTGATTATCGCCGAAAAACCGAGCCTTGCGCGTAATATTGCAGGGGCTATCGGAAACATGAAAAAATATCCCCGCTATTTTGAGGGCGGAGATTATATAGTAACGTGGGCGTTTGGTCATCTGTTTTCTCTGGCAGACATTGAAAATTATTCACCCAATCCCGACGGAGAAACACGCTGGACGATGAAGAATCTTCCGTGTTTTCCCGAAAAGTTTGAGTTTGAGCTGAAGAAAAACAGTGATAAAACGGTTGACAGCGGTGTAAAGCAGCAGTTTGACACCATTAAGGAGCTATGCTTGCGCAGCGATGTTAATGAAATCATAAATGCAGGCGATGCTGACCGTGAGGGAGAGATAATAGTCAGAACCTGTGTCATGAAAACACAGTGTACGGACAAGCCCTTTATGCGCCTGTGGCTGCCTGACCAGACAGAGGAAACAATCCGTCAGGGGCTTTTGGAAATGAAAGAAGAAGCTTCCTACGACAACCTTGCTAAGGAGGGCTATGCCAGAACGTTTATAGATTGGCTATACGGAGTAAATCTTACACGCTATGCCACGTTAAAGTCGGGCACGCTTATGCGCGTGGGGCGCGTTATAGTGCCTATTGTTAAAGCGATTTACGACCGTGATATGCAGATACGCAATTTTAAGCCCGATATATATTACGCACCGTACAGTATGACAGAGCAGGGCGGCGGAGAAGTGGAGCTTACAAGCAAGCAGAAATTTGACAAGAACGAGCTTTCCAAGGCTCAGGAGCTTTGTGTCAGATATAACGAGGCTAAGGGTGTTGTTACATCGAAAAAGGTGAAAAAAGACACCCTGTCACCGGGAAAATTGTTCTCCCTGACAAAACTGCAGAATGTTCTGGGTAAAAAGTATAAGATGCCCATGGATGAAAGCCTGCGGATAGTTCAGGGGTTATATGAGAAGGGGTATGTCACATATCCGCGTACCAACTCGGAATACATGGCAACAGCGGAAAAAGGAAAGGTAAAGCAGATTCTTTCTGCGGTTGAAAAATTGGGATATCCTGTTAAATTCAAGGACGGAAAAACGATTTTTGATGACAGTAAAATTGAGTCCCACTCCGCACTTACCCCTACATATAAGATTCCTGACAAAACTGCCCTCTCTGAGGATGAGGCAAAGGTTTATTCAGCAATCATGCGCAGATTTGTTGCAGTTTTCTGCAGTGAGGAATGTGTAGCGCAGAAGAATGAAATAAAAATTGATGTAGGCGGCATGGAGGAGTTTGTCCTCAAGGGGACGGTTATATTAGAACCGGGCTGGACTAAGTATGACGATTATAATAAAAAGGATAAAATTCTGCCCAATCTTGAAAAGGGAGATATTATAGACGTCAGCTTCGTACCGAAGGAAAAGGAAACCTCTCCGCCCAAACACTATACGATAGAAACACTTAATAACTACCTTAAAAACCCTTTCCGCGAGGAAAAGGCAAATGCTCAGAACGAAGATGACGAGGAAGAATACCGCGCGATATTTGAGGGACTGGAGCTTGGTACTGAGGCAACAAGGACGGGTATAATTGAAAACGCCATAAAGAGTAAATACATAGCTTTAAAAAAGGATGTATATACAATTTTGCCCGATGGGGAAAATCTGATTGTGTCCTTAAGCCGTATGGGGATAAGCATGGATAAGTACAAAACATCTTATCTCGGTCAGGCATTGAAAAAGGTGTATAAGGGCGAAATTACCGTTAAAGACAGTATCCTTATCACACAAAAGGAGATAAGCAGAATTTTTGAGAAAACACAATCCTCTGCGGAAAAGGATACCGACGACGGCTTCGTTGGCGATGTGGTAGGTGTGTGCCCCAGATGCGGAGGAAATGTAGTCAGGACAAAGTTTGGCTACGGCTGCGACAGGTATAAGGACGGATGCAAGCTTAGTATAAACAACGTGATATTGGACAGAGTAATTTCTGTTTCGAATGTGAAGCTCCTTTTAGAAACAGGGAAAACCAGTAAAATAGAGGGCTTTGTTTCAAAAAAGACAGGAAAAACCTTTTCGGCGGTGCTGAAGCTTCATGATGATGGAGTTGTTTTTGATTTTTGATATGTATATTTTTATAGAGGTGAAGGAATAATGAGTGAAAATTGTAATCATAACTGTTCGGAGTGCGGAAAGGATTGTGGTGACCGTACTCAGCAGCAAAGCTTTCTTGAAGCTCCGCACGAGCTTTCAAGGGTGAAAAAGGTAATAGGAATTGTCAGCGGTAAAGGCGGCGTGGGAAAATCCCTTGTAACCTCACTTCTGGCAGTAAGTATGCAGCGCAGAAATTATGCGGGTGCTATTCTTGATGCGGATATAACAGGCCCGTCTATTCCCAAAGCGTTTGGAATCAAAGGCAGGGCAGAGGGCAGTGATATAGGACTTTTCCCTGTAAATAGCAAGCTGGGAACAAAGGTTATGTCAGTAAATCTTTTACTGGAAAATGAAAGTGATCCTGTTATCTGGCGCGGCCCTGTTATTGCAGGCATGGTAAAGCAGTTCTGGACAAATGTTATATGGGGCGATGTTGACTATATGTTTGTGGATATGCCTCCCGGAACAGGTGATGTTCCGCTGACGGTGTTTCAGTCGCTCCCTGTTGACGGCATCGTTGTCGTTACTTCACCGCAGGAGCTTGTTGAAATGATTGTAGGTAAGGCTGTGAAGATGGCTGAAATGATGAATATTCCGATTCTGGGTATTGTGGAAAACATGTCATACTTTGAATGTCCCGATTGCGGAAAGAAGCATAGTATTTTCGGTGAGAGCCGCATTGATTCCCTTGCAGAAAAATTCGGAATAGATACAGTTTGCAAATTGCCGATAAATCCTAAGCTTGCGGAAAGCTGTGACCGTGGAATGATTGAACTGTTTGACGGTGACTGGCTGGAAAAAATGGCGGATAAAATAGAATCCTTATAAAGAGAGGCTTTTAATTATGTTCGATGCAAAGAAAGTAAAAGATGAATGTGTGGCATGGATAAGAAAATTCTTTGAGGAAAACGGCCCTGAATGTAATGCCGTTGTAGGCATTTCAGGCGGTAAGGACAGCTCTATTGTGGCGGCACTGTGCGTGGAGGCGCTCGGGAAAGAACGTGTTATAGGTGTGTTAATGCCCTGCGGAGAGCAGTTTGACATATCCTGTTCGTATAAATTGGTTGAGCATCTGGGAATAAAGCATTTTGTAATCAATGTAAAGGATGCTATTGAGGGACTTAAGGGTGCATTCCCCGATGATATAGAGCTTACCGCTCAGGCAAACACCAATCTGCCTCCCAGAATCCGCATGGCTACTCTTTATGCGGTTTCTCAGTGCTTTAACGGCAGAGTTGCAAACACCTGCAATCTTTCCGAGGATTGGGTTGGATATTCTACCCGCTACGGTGATGCGGCAGGCGATTTTTCACCCCTTGCAAATATTACCGTTACAGAGCTTAAGGAAATAGGCCGTGTTCTGGGACTTCCTGTTGATTTGGTTGATAAAGTTCCCATAGACGGACTTTGCGGAAAAACTGACGAGGATAATCTTGGCTTCACTTATGCGATGCTCGACAAATATATCCGCACAGGTGAAATTGAAGATTTACAGGTAAAGGAGAGAATCGACAGACTTCATAGGATGAATCTCTTCAAATTGCAGATGATGCCTGCTTTTAAACCGCAGTAATCTTTTAAAAAACGGGAATTAAGGTGACTCTAGATGAATAATAATATAACAGAATTTTTGGAAAACCGCTTTGTTTCGGATGTTGGCTTTTCAAAATGTGAGGACACTCCGTTTTTCGGACTGGAAAATGCGGTGTCCATGGTGTTCAGGCTTTCAGATGCTGTGGTAGAACAGATTGATAAAGCCCCGACACATACATATTTTCAGCATTACAGGACGATGAATACATATATTGATTCTGTGGCGCATCAGCTCGTGATGTATTTGCAGCAGCAGGGGTATAATGCAGCTGCAATTCCTGCAAGTCAGTCAGTTGAGGGACTGCAGGGACTATTTTCCCATAAAAAGGCGGCAGTTCGTTCAGGCATAGGCTATATTGGAAAAAGCTGCCTGTTTCTTTCAAGAAAGTTCGGTCCGAGGCTGCGTCTTGGAACGGTATTTACCGATGCACCCCTCGACACTGTTTGTATGACGCAAAAATCATTGTGCGGGGATTGCGATATATGTGCTAAGGCATGCGGTGCCATGGCGATTAAAAACGTGAATTTCTGCGACGGAATGAGCCGCGAGGATATATACGATGCCAAGGCGTGCAGTGACTACATGAAGAATAAATTCAAGCATATCGGCAGGGGCGCAGTGTGCGGAGTTTGTATGAAAGTTTGTCCCCGCGGAATAATAAAAAAAGATATATAAAAAAATATAAAATATTTTAACAAAAAGTCTTGACAATCAGGAAAGCTTTTGTTATAATAATCAACGTTGTCGGCACTGGTCGGCAGTATGGGAGCATAGCTCAGCTGGGAGAGCATCTGCCTTACAAGCAGAGGGTCATAGGTTCGAGCCCTATTGTTCCCACCATTTTGGCCCGGTAGTTCAGTTGGTTAGAACGCCAGCCTGTCACGCTGGA
>SVJI01000028.1 GCA_015069065.1 Oscillospiraceae bacterium
ATATACATATGCTTTTTCCGTGGTGATAGTTCATCACCACAGACTCGATGATATTTCCGTCAGACAATCGCATAAGGTATTTTACCGTGCCGTCAATTTTTGACACAAGTTTCTTATGAACTTGGGGTAAGAATACCTCAAAATCCTGACCGAGCTTCTGCCGCAGAGAAATAGGGATATTTGTCATTTCCTCCACAGTCTCAACACCACTGTGAATCCATTTGAAAATCTGACCTGCGCGAAAGGCACTCTGCCCAGTTTCCACAATATACTCTTTTAACTGCTCTTTTGTCAAATCACCCAGATTCACTTTTTTACTTCCTTTCAAGCACTGCGTAGAAAAATCCGTCTGTCAAATCCGTATTGGGCAAAAGCTGCCGCTTTTCTATCAATATAAAGTCAGGATGCCCTTTCAAAAAGGCGTCCACATTATCCTCATTTTCAGCCTTATTTATCGTGCAGGTTGAATACATCAATCTGCCGCCGCACTTTACATACTGCGCAGCGTTGTCAAAAATTTTCCGCTGAATTTTTGTCAATTCTTCATTTCCTACAGTGCTTTTTGTCCATTTAATATCGGGCTTTCGCCTTAAAACCCCCAAGCCTGAACAGGGCACATCTGCAACAACTGTATCAAAGGCATTTATAAAATCCTCACGCATTTGAGTGGCATCGTTAAGTGTAACACAGGCATTTGCAACTCCCATTCTGGACAGGTTATTTTTTATAAGCTCAAGCTTGTGACTATGTATGTCACAACACACCACTTCGCCTGTATTATTCATTATCTGCGAAATGTATGCCGCCTTTCCTCCTGGGGCACTGCACAAATCAAGAACGCACGAATTTTCACGTACGCCGAGTGCCTCTATAGCCTTTTGTGAGGCAAGGTCCTGCACAGCGATGCATCCATCTTTGAAAAGTGCCGTGTTTTCCACACTTCCCCCACCCCTGTAATTATATCCGAAGTCGCAGCCGTCAATTTTTTCAAACTCATCGGGAAGAGAACTGCACTTTATAGAATTAAGCCGCACCGTCACAGGAGGTTCTTCATTCATTGCACAGAAAAGCTCCTCGCCATAACCCTGAGAGCGCCACATTTGTACAAGCCACAGCGGCATGGAATATTTTATGCTGATATAGTGGGCACTTTCACAGTTTTCGGGCAGAAAATCACCCGAATTACCTGCCGCGCGTAAAAGCGCATTAACGTACCCTGCCGACGCACGGTGTCCGTATCTGCGACTCAGGCGAACACACTCATTTACCGTGGCACTTATGGGAATACGGTCCAGAAATTTTATACAATAGACTCCAATACGCAAAATATTATGAATCCACACTGAAAGCTTTTTAAGCTTTACCGTGGAGAGGTTTTCAATTATATTATCAATAAAAAGTCGGTTTTTCACCACGCCAAAGGCAATTACCGTCGCTAAGGCATTGTCTCGCACATCCATATCGCCTGCTGACAAAATGTCACGCAATGCAATATTAAGGTAAGCACCGTCTTTATCGCAGGCAACCAGAGCCTTGAGCGCTGCCTCGCGTGGTTTTGAAAGCGCTGCCATCAGTCGTTTCTCCTTCTGTTACCTGCAATCATGATAAATCTGAGCAAGTTAGCGATAGAAACTGCAGCAGCAGCAACATACGTCATAGCCGCCGCACCGAGAACCTTTTTCACTGCGGGTACTTCGTCAGATTCCAGATACATATCGCGCTCCAACGTTGCCACTGCACGGCGTGAAGCATTAAACTCTACAGGCAGTGTCACCAACTGAAAAAGCACCGCAAATGAGAAAAACCATATACCCAGATTAAGGAGAATTTCACTCATTCCGCCTGAGAGGATTAACCCTATAAGGATAAGGTAAGGACCTGCCATAGAGCCGATATTTGCGACAGGAACAATCGCATTACGCACCTTAATGGGAACGTAATTTGTGGCATGCTGCACAGCGTGCCCTGCCTCATGTGCTGCTACGCCCACCGCCGCAACAGAGGTGGAGCTGCGCACAGAATCAGACAGCCTGATAACATTTGAACGCGGGTCATAATGGTCGGTCAGATTTCCCGACACAGATTCTATACGGACATTATAAAGTCCGTTTGCATCGAGAATCCCCCTTGCCGCCTGCTCTGCAGTGATATTGCGTGCAGTAGCTTTTTTTGAATATTTCTTAAAGGTTGAGGATACATTTGCCGATGCAATCATGGAAAGCACCGCCATAATAAGCACTAAAATATATCCCGAATCCATATAATAATAACCGTATCCAAACATGTTAAAACATCCTCTCCTTAAATTAGCCGAGAACTGTTCCCTTTTCAATCTTGTGTCCGCGGAGGAAATCTGCTACGTTCATCATCTTTTTTCCCTCCACTTTTATATCCTTAATAATTACTGCACCTTTGCCACAGGCAACCTTTATACCGTTCTCATCCGCAGAAAGCACCTCTCCGCATTTTCCGCTTCCCTCTGCCTTATAAACAAAATCCACGACAAATCTCTTTCCGTCTATAAAGCTGAACGCCTTTGGCCAGGGATTAAGTCCTCTTACCTTATTATAAATCTGCTCGCAAGTATTATTCCAGTTTATTTCACCCTCTGCCTTGGAAAGCTGCGCGGCATATGTTGAAAGCGCATCGTCTTGTTTTTCAGGAGTCAGTTCTCCGCTTTGCAGCTTATCGAGAGTTTCAAGGAGTACTTCTCCACCTAAAAGAGCCAATGCATCATGATACTGCCCTGCAGTAGTTTCCTCTCCGATTTCAAGCTCGCGTTTTAAAAGCATATCGCCTGTATCAAGACCTTTTTCCATATACATACTGGTTACACCGCTGACCTTTTCACCATCAACAACTGCACGCTGAATCGGTGCCGCGCCTCTGTATTTGGGGAGCAATGAGCCATGAATGTTTATACAACCGTATTTGGGAAAATTCAGCACATATTCAGGGAGAATTTTACCATATGCCACAACGATTACGACATCGGGGCAATATTCCTCCAAAATAGGGAGTATTGCATTATCCTTAAGAGTATCTGGCTGATACACAGGAATATTCTGATTAAGTGCATACACCTTAACCTCAGGCATTGCCATCTCATACCCGCGTCCCTTTGGCTTGTCGGGCTGAGTTATTACACAAACAACATCACGGTTATCCTCACACAGTGCCTTTAATGACACCTGCGCGAATTCGGGTGTTCCCATAAAAAGAATTCTCATAAATATTACTCCTCTTCACCCTGTTCCATGTCAACAAACCTTGATACTTTCTCCACATAGAGAATTCCGTCCAGATGGTCGCACTCGTGGCATATGCACCGAGCGTACAAATCCTCACCTGTAAATTCAAATTCCTCACCATTACGGTCATACGCCTTAACAGTAGCTTTCTGAGGACGCTCTACCTCACCTGCTTTTCCCGGAACACTGAGGCATCCCTCAATATCCGTTACACTACCCTCTGTGTGGGTAATCACAGGATTTATAAGCTCCAGCATACCCTCATCTTCGCCTAAATCTATAACAACAACTCTGCGCAATATTCCAACCTGCGGTGCGGCAAGACCTACACCGTTTGCCTCAAGCAGAGTTTCCTTCATATCATCCAGTAATGTATGCAAACGCTCGTCAAATTTTTCGATCTCTCTGCATTTCTTTTTAAGACAGGAATCACCGATTTCTCTGATTTTCCTTAATGCCATAATATCACTCCTTAACTCATGCTATAGGGATTTATGTCAGCAGCTACATATAAATCTGACTTTCGCCTTTCACCTTTTTGGTGGATAATCCCGCGCAGTGTTTTTATAAAATCTTCATCCGCACGGCACTTTATCCATAACCTGACACGGTATCTGCCCTGTATTTTCCCTATCGGGGCAGGTGCAGGGCCGTAAAACACACAGTCAGCATAGGAGCGCAGTGCGACGCGCATCTCCATTGCAATCTTTGCTGCAACACTTTGCGCCTCCTCTTTGTCCGAGGATGTTACAGTTATATTTATTATATCACAGAACGGCGGATAAAAAAACGCACGTCTGTATTCTATTTCTTCCTCAAAAAAGGACTTATAGTCTTGCTTTGCAGCTAAAAGCAGTGTGGGATTTTCGGGTGAATAGGTCTGCAGTACACAGCGACCTGCCTTTTCTCCCCTGCCTGCCCTGCCGCAGACCTGAGTAATTAAATTAAAGGTCCGCTCCTGTGCACGGAAATCATCAATATTCAGCGATGCATCCGCCGCAAGCACTCCAACCAGAGTTACATTTTCAAAATCAAGTCCTTTTGTTACCATTTGCGTTCCCAGCAGAATATCGGTCTTTTCTGCCGAAAACTTATCCAGAAGCTTTTCATGCCCGCGCTTTCCGCCTGTAGTATCTGTATCCATACGCAGCGTAGTAGCGTCGGGGAAAATACTTTCTATCTGCTCCTGTGCCTTTTGCGTTCCCTTACCAAAATCGCGCACCTTACTGCTGCCACACTTGGGGCAGACTGTCTGCACGCGCTGACGGTGTCCGCAATAATGACACGTCAGTGAGTCCGTATTTTTGTGGTAGGTAAGCGACACACTGCAATTGGGGCATGTAAATACGAAGCCACAATCACGACAGGATACAAAGGTGGAATATCCGCGTCTGTTAAGAAACAGGATTGTCTGCTGCCCACAGTCTATATTTTCCCTGATTTCCTTTGCCAGAAGCCTGCTGAGAACAGTTTTATTACCCTCTCTCAGTTCTGTACGCATATCGGCTATAAAAACCTCAGGCAGAGGTTTGTTATTATATCTGTCCAGTAATTCTATAAGGGTATATTCACCGCACCTTGCCTTGTAATAGCTTTCTACCGACGGAGTCGCCGAGCCTAAAACCAAGGGGCATTTGTGTTTTTTCGCCAGAAATGCGGCTATGTCCAAAGTGTGGTATCTGGGTGATGACTCGGACTTGTACGACTGCTCATGCTCCTCGTCAATAATTATGGCACCTAAATTCTCACAGGGGGCGAAAATTGCACTGCGCGCGCCAATGACAACGCGTGCGTCACCTCTGCGTATTCTGCGCCATTCGTCCAGTCTTTCACCGAGGGAAAGTGCACTGTGTATAACAGCCACATTATTCCCGAATCTGCTGAAAAATCTGTTTGTCATCTGTGGTGTCAGCGCAATTTCGGGAACGAGCAGTATAACCTGCTTACCCTTTTTAAGTGCCGCACCCACGATGCTCATATAAACCTCAGTCTTACCGCTGCCGGTAACACCATGTATCAAAAACGTACCGTTTCCTTTTTGTATAACGGTTTTTGCCGCCATTTCCTGTTTTTCAGACAGAACAAGTGGCAAAGGTGCAGGCGCATCCTTTCCATCCAGCGGATTTCTGAGCACTTCAACCTCGCGGTATTCAACCAATCCCTTGGCATGAAGCGACTCTACGGCATTGCGCGTAGCACCGCTCAGGCTAATAATATCGGGGACACTAAGCTCCCCGCACTCTGCCAATGCACGCAGCACCGCTGATTGCTTGGGAGATTTCTTTTCCAGAGTGTCTATATAATAAGAAATGCTGTCCTCTCCGCAAAAATACGCAACACGAATTGTCTTTTCATTTGCACGGCGTTTATCACGGAAGCTTTTTTCGCATATTCCTTTTTTTATCAGGGCGTTTACAGATGCACGGGCATTTTTACCCAGAACGCTCTTTATCTGTGCCATTTCGGCAGTACCCTCGCATTGCTTCAGGAGATTCAATAAACGCTCCTGATTAACACCCTTGCATAAATCAGCCTTTTCATAATATTTATGGCACAGTGTTATCCATTCCTCAAACTTGGCATCTGTACCCGGCGGAAGGCATAGCTGTGCCGCCTCGGAAAAGGTGCAAAAATACCTCTCCCGCATAAAAAAGCATAGCTCAATACCGCTTTTTGTCAGCACAGGAAGCTCATCCGACACACAGCGCAGCTCCTTAAGGGAGTCAAAGCTGCTGCGCTCCTTCAATTCTGTCACAAAGGCCTCTTTCGGCAAGTTTCCACCCCCGAAAGGAACCTTAACCCTGCTTCCCACAGCAATGAATTTTTCCATTCTCTGGGGAACAACGTAGTCAAACGGCTTGTCAATATTCAGGTTTGTTGTAGTTACATAAACCTGAGCTATCATGATTACTCAGCTTCCACAGATGCAGTGAATTCTGCCACTGCATCAGAAAAACGCTGCTCGGCGCTGCCCTTGACACATCTTATTTTGCCACTGGCGATTTCGTTAATTGCACGGGAAACGGTCTTGTCATTTGTAGAATCAGATACAAGCTGACGTGCCCTTTTCGCAGTTACAATTACGAGTGAATAACGTGAATCAAGACCCTTCATAAGTTTTGAAATTTCGGGATATAACATATTTACCATAACCTTTCTGTTAATAATTATTATTTAATAAATTCATCCTTGACATAGCTATAATTTCTGGAAAGCAGACACTTTTCCGCATTTACTATAGCCCCAAGTCTTTCTACTGCATTTTCTACAGTATCATTTGTCAACACATAATTATATTTTTCTATAAATTTAAATTCTGCCTTTGCACGGTCAAGCCTCTTTGCTATGACCTCTTCCGTTTCAGTTCCTCTGCCGCGTAAGCGGTTTTCAAGCTCCTCCATAGACGGCGGAAGTACAAATATAAACACGCCCTCAGGATAGTGTGAACGCACCTGCAGAGCACCCTGTACCTCAATTTCAAGGATAACGTCCTTACCCTCATCCAGCATTTTCATAACGGCGTCCTTGGGAGTACCATAATAATTTTCGCAGAATATGGCGTGTTCTAAAAATCCATCCTGCGCAATTCTTTCCTTAAAATCCTCCTGTGTGAGGAAGTGATAATTTACTCCGTCAACCTCACCCTCACGCGGGGAGCGTGTTGTCGCAGAAACTGAGAGAGAACATTCAGGATGCAGCTTTAAATACTCACCGCAAACAGTTCCCTTACCCACACCGGAGGGGCCCGATATAACAAGCAGTAAACCCTTTTTACTCATCTGTATCAATCCTTTCATCAACCACAACGGGCGAGCCGTGACGCTGCGCAATAACCTCAGGTGTCAGCGCGGACAATATTACATGCTCGCTGTCAGTAACAATAACACTTTTGGTCTTTCTTCCATATGTAGCGTCAATAAGCATCCCCTTTTCACGTGCTTCCTGTGCCAGTCTTTTAACAGGGGCACTTTCGGGAAGAACTATACTGACAATCCGTATATCCGATACCAGATTGCCAAAACCTATGTTAATAAGCTTCATAAAGAACCAATCCTTTATTCAACGTTTTGTATCTGCTCGCGCAATTTTTCAATTTCCGCCTTTACATCAATTACGATTCTGGCAACCTCCAAATCGTTTGACTTGGAGCCGATTGTATTGATTTCACGGTTCATTTCCTGAATTAAAAAGTCAATCTTTCTTCCGACGCTGCCACCGTCTGCAAGCATCTTCTCAAACTGGGAAATATGGCTCTTAAGACGGACTGTTTCCTCATTCACATTAACCTTGTCGGAAAAAATCGCCACTTCTGTCATAAGTCGGGTTTCATCGTACGTGGCACTGCCTAATATATCACGCATTCTCTCCTCTATACGCGCGCGGTATTCGTCAACAATTTTGGGAGAACGCTTCTCAACCTCTTCGGTGGCATTTTGTATAAACTTTAAATGCTCGCAAAGGTCGCGTGTAAGCTTTTCACCCTCTGCAATACGCATTTTGTCAAAGTTATCAAGTGCTTCATTAAGGGCAGCTATTACTGTTTGGGTAATAAGCTCTGCATTCTCCTCTGCCTTATCTACGGTGAATACATCGGGAATCCGCAGAAATGTTTCCGCCGTAGCATTGCTTGGAATACCAAACTGTGTGGCGAGATTTCTCAGTGCCTTAAGATATTCCTCAGCCAGCGCTGTGTTTACATTAACAACACTTCCGTCCTCTCCGCTTGACTCTACATTGAGGTATATATCAACCTTTCCCCTGTTTATACGAAGCGCTGCCGCCTTACGCATAGGGTCCTCGAGGTAGGTATAGATTCTGGGCATTTTAATAGAAAAATCACTGTAGCGGGAATTTACAGACTTAAGTTCAACTGTAAAGACTTTGCCGTTAAATTCTGCCTTTCCCGCACCGTAACCTGTCATACTTTTAATCATAAAAAGCTCCGTTCTGCCGCAAAAGGCGGCGTATGTACTGAAAGGTGGGTACACCACCCCATAATTATTTAACATTATACCACACAAAGGGCATTTTCGTCAACTGTTTTACACCTTGATTTCTAACAGCAAAAAAGACTGATTGGGATATAAATTTTTCATCCCTTTCAGCCTTTTTGCCGCGTAGCAGCAACGGCATGTTTCAGCCGCACCACTATTATAACACAGATTTTTCCAAAGTGTTGAATTTACATCTAATGTGATGTAAAAAAATTTTTTAATCTAGATCTTTTAAAAACAATTTATTTCGCGCTTTCTAAAAGCGCCTCCAACTCTTCCTTTGTATATTCGTAAACATTATCACAAAAATGGCAGGTTATCTCCGCCTTACCGTCCTCTGCGATAATCTTACCCAACTCCTCACGACCTATGCTGATAAGCGCGCGGTCAGTACGCTCACGGGAGCAATCGCATTTATATGCGGTGGGTACATCCTCAAAATATTCTATCTCGTAGTCCTTTAAAAGCTGTTCTACAATATCCTTAGGCTTTTTTCCGCTGTCCAGCATCTCTGTAACAGAGGAAATGGAAGCAACGGTTTTTTCAACGTTTTCAATATCTTCATCATACGCTCCGGGAAGCACCTGAAGTATGAATCCCCCCGCCGCCTTAATAGTATAATCCACATCCACCAGAACGCCCAACGCAACTGCTGTCGGAAGCTGCTCACTGGTAGCATAGTACGATGTAAGGTCCTCTGCAATTTCTCCGTTTACAAGCGGAACCTGACCTACATACGGCTCTTTCAGCCCTAAATCGCGAATAATACTCAGCATACCGTCGCGGCCTACTGCTCCGCCTACATCGAGCTTACCTTTTTCGTTAAGGGGTAAATCCACCAATGGATTGTCCACATATCCTTTAACGTTGGCACGACCGTCCCCCACGGCAACTACTCTGCCTATAGGTCCGCCGCCGTTTAACTGAACGGTCAGACTATCGTCACTGCTTTTGAGCATACTGCCCATAATTGCAGCCGCGGTAAGCGCACGCCCAAGTGTTGCTGCCGCAGTTGGTGACATTTTATGAATTTCCTGCGCACGGTTGCATAGAGCAGTAGTGTCTGCAGCGACAACACGGATTGCGCCATTAGAAGTTATGGCATTTACTATGTGATCTGCCATTTGGCACCTCCTATAAAAAAATTAAACAAGGGTTACGCCGTTATGGCATAACCCTTGAAATTCGGCAAAACAAAATTACTTAAGTTCAACCTTTGCGCCAACTTCTTCAAGCTGAGCCTTAATCTTTTCAGCATCATCCTTAGAGATAGCTTCCTTAAGAGTTGTGGGAGCGCCATCAACTGCTTCCTTAGCTTCCTTAAGGCCAAGACCTGTGATTTCACGAACAACCTTGATAACCTTAATCTTTTCTGCACCTGCGTCTGCAAGAACAACGTCAAATTCGCTCTTCTCTGCACCGCCTGCTGCAGCTGCGCCATCACCAGCAGCCATAACAGCTACAGGAGCTGCTGCGCTAACACCAAATTCTTCCTCCATAGCCTTTACAAGCTCAGCTACTTCGAGGAGCTTCAATTCTTTAATTTCAGCAATAATTGTTTCGATCTTACTCATTGATACTTACCTCCTATAATAAGTTTAAAATATTTTATTCTTCTGTGGGAGCCTCAGCTGCTTCTTCAGCAGGAGCCTCTGCGGGAGCTTCCTCTGCTACGGGAGCTTCCTCAACTGCGGGAGCTGCTTCCTCTACAGGAGCCTCTTCCTTTTCTACCTTAATGTCAGCGGGCTCAACGCCGTTATCAACCAATGCCTGCAATGTACGTGCAAGATTGCTGATAGGAGCATTCAAGCTGCCGAGCATCTTAGCGATAAGAGTTTCACGGTTGGGTGTAGCTGCGAGCTTCTTAACTTCGTCAAGAGCGAGCACCTTACCATCCAAAAATCCGGCCTTAATTTCGAGCTTATCATTTTCCTTCGCAAAATCTGCGATAACCTTTGCGGGAGCAACCTCATCAGTCATGCTGATAGCGAGTGATGTGGGTCCGTTAAGGATAGGATCGAGCTCGTCAAAGCCAACTTCCTTTGCTGCAAAGCGTGTAAGAGTATTCTTAATAACCTTGTACTCAACGCCTGCTTCACGAAGCTTGTTACGAAGCTGTGTATCCTGCTCAACAGTAAGTCCGCAGTAATCAACGAAAACGCCTGAAACTGCTGTTTTGAACTGTTCAGCGATAGCGGAAACTACCTGCTTCTTTTCTTCGAGAACTTTCTGACTTGGCATATTCTCACCTCACAAATAATAATGAAAAAAGGGATTCTCTGCCCATAGACGCAAAGAATCCCGTGTTTGTTTTAGGAATACTTCCTCGGCAGGACTTACCTTTATGCCTGCTGTCTATGGAACTAACGGTATATATTATACACCGTGTTTTTCAGTTTGTCAAGAATTAGTTTATCTTTGACGCATTTATTTTTATTCCGGGGCCCATTGTGCTTGCTACAGCGAGGCTTCTGATATACTGACCCTTAGCTGTTGCGGGCTTAGCCTTAAGAATAGCTGACATAAGAACGTCAAAGTTTTCCTGGAGCTTTTCAGCACCAAAGGATGCCTTACCGATGGGGCAGTGAATGATGTTTGTCTTATCAAGACGGTACTCAATCTTACCTGCTTTTACATCGTTTACAGCCTTTGCAACATCCATGCTAACTGTACCTGCCTTGGGGTTGGGCATAAGGCCCTTAGGTCCAAGGATTCTCGCGATACGACCGATAACACCCATCATGTCAGGTGTAGCGATTACAACGTCGAAATCAAGCCAGTTTTCTTTCTGGATTTTTTCAACAAGTTCTTCAGCGCCTACATATTCAGCGCCTGCATTCTGCGCCTCTGTTGCTTTTTCACCCTTAGCAAAAACAAGAACTCTAACCTTCTTGCCTGTACCGTGGGGAAGAACAACAGCACCTCTTACCTGCTGGTCTGCGTGACGAGAGTCAACACCGAGCTTTGCGTGGAATTCGATTGTTTCATCGAATTTCGCGCTTGCAGTCTTTACAACAAGGTCAAGAGCTTCGGCAGGATCATACTGCTTACCGGTTTCTATAAGATTAGCACCGGCTACATATTTCTTACCATGTTTCATTACTGTTACCTCCTTGTGGTTCGTCGGGAATTACCCCTCCCACATTCTCTTTGATTATTCCTCTACCGTTACGCCCATGCTTCTTGCTGTACCGGCAATCATGCTCATAGCTGCTTCAAGGCTTGCAGCGTTAAGATCGGGCTTCTTAAGCTCTGCGATCTGCTGAAGGTCTGCCTTTGAAAGCTGAGCAACCTTTGTCTTGTTCGGCACGCCGCTACCGCTTTCGATTTTGCATGCTTTCTTAATAAGAACTGCAGCCGGCGGTGTCTTTGTGACGAAGCTGAAAGACCTGTCCGCATATACGGTAATAACAACAGGGATAATTAAACCTGCGTCTTTAGCTGTTCTCTCGTTAAATTCCTTTGTAAACTGCACAATGTTAACACCGTGCTGACCGAGAGCCGGACCTACCGGAGGAGCCGGAGTAGCCTTACCTGCGGGGATTTGTAATTTGATATAACCTGCGATTTTCTGAGCCATGGTTTGCACCTCCT
>SVJI01000029.1 GCA_015069065.1 Oscillospiraceae bacterium
ATTACCAGCCGTAACGCACGACACGCAAATCTGTTTACAGATATAGGTGTGCTTAATCTTAATAATAAGAAATTTGAAAAGGATGAGCGTCCCTTGCAAGAGGGATGTCAGTGCCCCGCATGTAAAAATTATACGCGCGGATATATCCGCCATCTTATCAAGGCAAAGGAAATGCTGGGAATGCGCCTGTGCGTGCTGCATAATCTTCATTTCTATAATGACCTTATGGCTCAAATACGAAAAGCAATCGAGGAAGAGCGTTTTGCATCATTTAAGGCAGAAATGCTGGATAAGCTTAATAACAGGGTGTAGCTTTATGCTACACCTTTTTTCTTTTGATTGTCAGACAGTTAAATTTATTGATTAGTATTAAATTTTGTGTTAGAATAGATTTAGCAGGGTTAAATCTATTCTGCTAAAAGTTTGGCATCTAAACAGTTTGCTGATTTTAGCAAGAAGTAGCATCTAAATTGTTTTAGTTTCTATGCATAAGTTTAAATAGGACTTAAATTCAATAAGTTGAGGTAAGTTAATATGGATAAAAATAAAAAAGTTTCTCTTATCAGCATTGCTTTTAATGTGCTGTTTTGGGGATTGTTTTTGATTGTATAGAGTGAAATATTAGTTGGAGTTTCTCGAATTTTACATGATATATTTACTCCAATTGCGTTAATAACTATGATTATAGTATTGATTATGATACCTTATTGGTTGTATCATACAATCACTTATATGATTGATAAGGATAAAAAAATATGTTTGTTAACAAGCGTTTTAGCGTTAATATTTAATATTATTAGTTATGATATTTTAAGTTCTGTGGTATATGTACCTTTTGTTAACTGGTTAATTGTAATTCTTTTAGCTGTATTTTTTGCTATAAAGGTTATAGCAAACTTGAAATATAAAACAAAAATTATTGCTACAGTTGCTTTTTTGTCAGTTTGCATACTGGGATTAAAGGTGTTATTTTCACCTTATTTTAATCCGTTTGACATTATTTCAGATTATGATAAAAAAACTATTAATACAAAATTTGGCGATAAAATAACATTTACATACGAAGAATATAATTTCCCTGATTTGTCTTGCGAGTTAACTATAGAAGACTCAGAATCCCAAGAACCTGTTTATTTGTGGTCTGACCCACCTGCGCATTATATTGAGATAAGAGAAATTTTGCAAGTAGGAGATAACAATATCTATCTTTCAAATTGTGTGTTTTTAATAAAAAATATTAAAACGAAAGAATTCACAAAATATGAAATAGAAGAGCTGATAGCAAATGATGCGTTTGAAGCATATGCAAAAACTAAAGACGTAATTAAAGTTTTTGTCTGCAGCGGTAATGTTGATTGGGTTGTAAATTATGCAGAGCCATTTGTTATAAATGGTGATACTGATGTGATTAATACGGTCGTAAATATAGGGAATGCAGATAAAATTCTGTCGGATGAACCTAATTGGACTGATGTGGGGTCGCATATCAATGCTATGTATGAGGACCAAGTAGAGGCTTTGTGTCCAGTATTATTTGATAAAAGCAAAGATTATTACCACGATTATAATGCTGTTGAAGCTGAAGACGCGGTTATATATTGTAAAGAATTAATAAACAAATACAATTTGAAATATATTGGAGAAAACACAATACATGATAATTGCAAATACTAAACGGCATATAAACTTTATATCTTTTAAATGCTAAAAAAACTTGCATCTAAACCGTCTGTCCCGGATAGTAGGGATGTCGAAAAATAATGAAAGGAGAAACACGATGAATAGAGAAAAATTGAGATATTGTTTAGCGTGTTTTATATCGTTTATTTTAATGCCTGTTTACGCAAGTGCTAATATGGTTTGGCCATCTTTATATATTGCAGAGGGGATGAGAAGCTGGTATGTGATATTAATCGGTCTTTTAATTGAGATAATATTTGTAAAATTCTTTTTAAAAGAATCATATTTGAAATCGGTTTTGATTGCGTTTATTATGAATTTAGCATCTACAGTTTTAGGGGTTGTTGTAATACCTTTAAGTGGGTTTATAGGTGAAGTTTTAATGATTCCTTTTGGCACAGGAACCTTTCATCCTACCCATTGGTTGATGAGTTATGTGTTTGCTATACTTTCAAATGTACTTATTGAGGGACTAACTGTAAAATTTATTTTTAAACATAAATTTATGAAAATGTTTTGGTGGCTTTGTGTTGCAAATGCAATTAGTGTTATAATCTGTATCCTGTTCCATGGAATAGAAATGCAGAATATAAAATAATTAAACGAACAAACGGGGGTAAAAAATGAAATATTTAATTGTTGTTGATATGCAAAATGATTTTATAACAGGTAGTCTTGGAAGCGGTCTTGCAAAGTCAATAGTTTCAAATGTTGTTGAAAAGGTTAAAAACTTTGACGGTAGAGTCATATTTACCAGAGATACACATTTTGACAATTATATGCAGACTCAAGAGGGGAAGAAGCTAC
The DNA here is from genome assembly GCA_015069065.1 of Oscillospiraceae bacterium. Lineage (GTDB taxonomy): Bacteria > Bacillota > Clostridia > UMGS1883 > UMGS1883 > UMGS1883. The sequence goes on from SVJI01000029.1 coordinate 2,488, forward strand.
CTGTTAAGCATTGTGTTAAAGATACTGACGGCTGGCAGATTTGCGATGAATTAAAGGCATATGTGAATGAGGTTATAGATAAAATAACATTTGGAAGTGTTGATTTGCCAAAAATTATAACTGACGCTGAGGAAATAGAATTATGTGGTTTGTGTACAGACATCTGTGTAATTTCCAATGCTATGATTTTAAAGACAGCGTTTCCTGAGGTAAGGATAATAGTCGACAGCAGCTGCTGTGCGGGGGTCAGTACAGAAAGTCATAACACAGCACTTGAGGCGATGAAAGCAGTACAGATAGAGGTTAAGTAATTATGAGAGAACTGGAAAAAGGAGCTGTCTATAAGCATTTCAAGGGTAATTTGTATCGTGTGGAGGATGTTGCAAAACATTCTGAAACAGGTGAAGTTTATGTGGTGTACAGGCAGATGTATGGAGAAGAATTATTGTGGATAAGACCGCTTGAAATGTTTCTTGAAGAGGTTGACCATAAAAAATACCCTGATGCAAAGCAGAAATACAGATTTGAGAAGAAATAAAAATATCAGGAGGAAGAAAAGCATGAAAAAGAGAATTTCGTTTTTAGCCAGTTTTTTTGCAGTGATTGCTTTGTGCCTGAGCTTGTGCGCGTGCAGTCATGGCGCGACTGAGACAGATGTATGGAGAGAGGCAATCTATACAGAAAATACCGAATTCGGCAGCGGGGAAAAGACAGTTTTGGTGGAGGTTGAGGCTAAAGACAAATCTGTTACCTTTACCATCCATTCAGATAAGAAAACTCTGGGTGAGGCATTGGTTGAGCATAATTTGATTGAGGGGGAAAAGGGTGCTTATGGTCTTTATGTGAAAAAGGTCAACGGCATCACGGCAGATTATGACAAGGACCAGTCCTACTGGGCATTTTGTAAAAACGGAGAAAGCATGATGAGTGGCGTAGACGGAGCTGAATTTAAAGACGGCGAACACTATGAGCTTATCTATACGAAATAAATAGAAATATATACTTTGTTGTTTTTATTTGATACAGTAATGTATTACGGAGGAATGTTGTTATGGAATATACGGCAAATTCAAAAAGGTATGAATGTAGTGAATACAGAAAATGCGGAGAAAGCGGATTAAAACTCCCCGCGGTGTCACTTGGATTGTGGCATAATTTTGGAGATAACGCTGATTATGAAAATATGTGCAGAATGTGTTTTACCGCGTTTGACAACGGAATAACACACTTCGACCTTGCGAATAACTACGGACCTTTGGAGGGAAGTGCAGAGAATAATTTTGGCAGAATACTTGCCGACCATATGAAGAAATATCGTGATGAAATGATAATCAGTACAAAAGCGGGATATTATATGTGGCCCGGCCCGTATGGAGATAAAGGCAGTAAAAAGTACTTGACAGCAAGTCTTGACCAGAGTCTTAAAAGAATGAATATTGATTATGTTGATATTTTCTACCACCACAGAATGGACCCCGACACACCTCTTTACGAAACTATGTGGGCACTTGACAGTGTTGTGAAACAGGGAAAGGCGCTTTATGTAGGATTGTCAAATTATGACGGAGAAACCATGAAAAAAGCAGCAAGTATATTGGATGAGCTGCATTGTCCGTTTGTGATTAACCAAAACAGATATTCTATCCTTGACAGAAGTGTTGAGAAAAACGGAATACTTAAAAGTGCTGTTGAAAAGAAAAAAGGAATGATTATTTTCAGCCCACTTGCGCAGGGGCTTCTTACAAATCGTTACTTAAATGGAATTCCGTCGGATAGCAGGGTAAAAACAGATGGTAGATTTTTAAATGTAAATTCCTTGTCGCCCGATATGTTGGAGAAAATCAGTAAATTGAACAATATTGCAAAAGCGAGAGGTCAATCCCTTGCCCAGATGGCACTTTCATGGGTGTATAGCCGTGAAGGGATTACCAGTGTGTTAATTGGTGCATCAAAACCCGAACAAATAACAGAAAACCTTAAAATGACATGCAATCTTAATTTTACAAAAGAAGAGCTTGATGAAATTGATTCCATCGTTTTTTAAGGACGAACTGTGTAATAAGGAGGAAATGAATATGAAAAGAATAGTTTCACTGACGCTTGCACTGGTAATGCTCATAATCCCAATGGCGGTATTTGCAGACAGTGTTGTTTCAGAGGATATGCAGCGTGTTCTGCTCATTGTAAAATCAAAAGTAAGCGTTCCCGCAGAGCTTAGTGAGTTTTCAGGTCACGTTACCACTGGTAAAGACAGAAAAACCTATACCTTTGAGTGGAACGATAAGGAATATAATAAATCCATGTCGGTTTCTTGTGACGAGCAGGGCAGAATCAACTCGTACTACAATTATTCTGTAGGTAATTCAGAAAAGAAACTGTCTACTGTATCAAAACAGGAAATTATTGATTTTGCGCACACATTTTTAAAACAGACAATTCCCGAGGCATTTGAAAATGAAGAAGATAAGCTCATATATGATGAATCAACATATAATGCACGGGGGAATCTGCGCTATTCTCTGGAATTTAAAAGATACAGAAATCACCTTATGGTAAAGGACAATTCTGCTTCCATAACGTTAAGCATTACAGACGATAAAATTCATGTGCGTAATATGTCGGTTAATTTTGAATATGACGCATCCTTTGAGGAAGAAACACAGGATATAGAGAATTTTTCAGAAAAGTATAAGGAAGCATTCCCACTTGAGCTTATATACTGTGACGAGTATAATTATGAAAAGACAGCCTCAGGTATGCCTGAGGTGAAGCCGATGCTTATTTACAGAATAAAGGATGGAAATGCCGGTTATATTTCAATGACATCAGGGGAGGTAATTGAAGAGGACACCGAGCAGATAATTTTCAAAGAGGAAAATTCACTGACAGCCGATTCTGCAGGGGGAAGCTCGGCGAATAAGGAAATGCTGACGCAGCAAGAATTGGCAGAGCTTTCAGCAGTTGAGGGGCTTTTGAGCATAGAAACAATTGAGAAAAGTATTCGCTCATTACCGTATATAAGCCTGACGTCAGGAATGAAGCTAAGTAGCAGCCGCCTTTCTAAAAATGAAAGGGGAGAATACCTCTATGTTCTTGAATACAGGGATAGTGATAAAGCTTCGGGAGAATATTTCAGTACAGTTGTAAATGCAAATAGCGGTAAGATAATAAGACTTTCCGCCCGCACTAACCGTGATGCGGCATCTGATGTTAACTTGACAGAAAAACAAAAATCTGCCGCAAATGAAAAAATGCTCAAATTCATTCAAAAGGTTTGCGGTGAAGAATTTAAGCAGACACAGAAACAGTCCTCTGATTGTTACGGTGCGTACATAAATGATTTTTATGTTAGGATGGTAAACGGAATCAAGTATGTAGATAATGGTATAAGTCTTAATTTCGATGCGAAAAATAATATAGTCCAGAGCTTTTCAGTAACATTTACTGACGGTGATTTTGCAGATGCATCTTCTGCTGTGGACGAGGCATCTGCCTATGATAAGATTCTTGAATATTCTCCCATTACACAAATGTACATAAAATGCGGTGGAAAATATGTCAAGGCTGCAACGCTTAAGCATCGCAATGTAACCTTAGATGCAATCAGCGGTGATGTAAGAGAGATGTACACAGGGGACAACCCTGCATTTTCATACAGAGATATAAGAGGTCACTGGGTGGAGGATGCAGCGACTAAGCTTTCTGAAATACAGATAGGTCTGGATGGGGAGTACCTTAACCCAGACAGTGCCATAAATCAGGAGAAGCTTTTAAGGCTTTTAGCATCAGGAATCTGGGGTAAATATTATCACAGCTATTCTACAGAAGAACTGTATGATTCCTTAATAGGTCAGAAAATTCTGACAGAGGGGGAGAAAGCTCCCGACAGTGCAGTGAAGCGCAGTGATGCATTTGTATATTTAATTCGTTTTGCACAGCTTGAAAAAATTGCGAAGTTGCAGAATACATACAAAATTGAGTATGCGGACTCCAATCTTCTTCCCGCGGAAAATCTGGGCTACTGTGCAATTTTGAGCGGACTTGGTGTTATTTGCGGTGACGGTGGATATCTTCGCCCTGCAGATAATCTAAGTGCGGCAGAGGCAATTGTAATGCTGTATAGATATTTGCTAACATTCTAAAATACATGGAACTGCGACAGATAATCTGTCGCAGTTCTTTTTGTATCAGAGCACAGAAATTTACACATAATAACCAAAAAGCACAGGGGGAGCAATATGTGTACAGCTATTTCCGTAAAAGTAAATGACCACTACTTCGGCAGAAATCTGGATTATGAGCATACCTTTGGTGAAAAAATAACCGTAACACCACGAAACTATCTCTTTAAGTTCATAAACGGCAGTGAGATAAAGCAGCACTACTCAATTATAGGCATGGCACTGCCATGTGGGGGATATCCACTGTATTTTGATGCAACCAATGAAGCAGGGTTAAGTATGGCAGGGCTTAATTTCCCTGATAATGCAGTGTATATGAAAAGCCTTGTCGGCAGGGATAATATTGCAGCCTATGAATTTATTCCTTGGATTCTGTCGCAATGCAAATCCGTACCCGAGTCAAGGCATTTGCTCGAAAAAATAAATATAACAGACCATCCTTTCAGCGAAAATATGCCGCCGACACCACTTCACTGGATAATAGCGGACAGAGATTCGTCTGTAACGGTTGAACAGACAAAGTGCGGTCTGAACATCTATGAAAACCCTGTTGGTGTATTGACAAATAATCCGGAGTTTAATATACAGCTTTTCAATCTGGCAAACTATATGAATGTTTCCTCTTCCGAGCCTGTAAATAGATTTTCCGATAAAATCAATTTGCAGCCCTATAGTCGTGGAATGGGCGGTATAGGTATCCCCGGTGATATTTCCTCCATGTCAAGATTTGTCAGAGCAACATTTGTAAAGCTGAATTCAATATACGGTGAGACGGAAAAGGAGGCAGTAAACCAGTTTTTCCATGTTCTTTACTCTGTTTATCAGCAAAAGGGATGCGCACAGGTAAATGATATGTATGAAGTGACAAACTATACCTCGTGCTGCAATACGGACAGAGGGATTTACTACTATACAACCTACAACAACAGCACTGTAAATGCAGTTGATATGCACAGAGAAAATCTTGACGGGGATGAGATTGTAGCATACGCTCCCTTGGAAAGTGAGGAATTTAATTTCGTTAATTGAAAGTCGGGCTGTTCGTAAAAAAAATAGAAACTTGTCGAAAAAAGTTGTTGCTTTTCTTTTTATGTATTATATAATAGTTGTCATAAAGCTGAAAAAACACTTTTACAAAGGAGACAGTTATCTTGAACAGCATTAAGACAAATTTGAAATTTTCAACCGACTATGTTCTGGCCTTTTTGAAATGGACAGTCCTCTCTGTATTTGTAGGTCTTATAGGCGGTGTACTGGGCAGCGTTTTTCATATCTGCATTGACCGCGTGACAGAGCTTCGTATGGAACATGGATTTTTATTGTTTTTGCTTCCCCTCGGCGGCCTTTTAATAGCCGCGATGTATCACCTTTTCAGTTCAAAGGGGCGCATTGATACAAACCGTGTCATAGAATCCGTCCGCGAAAATGAGAAAGTTCCTCTCGTGATGATACCTCTTATTTTTATCAGCACTGTTATAACGCATATGCTTGGCGGCTCTGCCGGCAGAGAGGGTGCGGCGCTTCAGCTTGGAGGCAGTGTCGGATATAACGTGGGTAAGCTTTTGCGCCTGAATGAGAAGAGTATGCGCATAATCATCATGTCAGGAATGAGCAGCGTATTTGCAGCACTATTCGGAACACCACTCACAGCAGCGGTTTTTTCCATTGAAGTGATAAGTGTCGGTGTTTTGCATTACGCGGGACTTGTACCGTGTGTAACGGCATCTGTGGTCGCATATACTGTTTCCCGAAAATTCGGGCTTGGCGGTGTGCGCTTTGATAATGTAGTGATGGAGCAGTTTGCAGTATCATCCTTTGCTAAGGTTGCCATTCTTGCCCTATTGTGCGCACTTGTAAGTATATTGTTTTGCGCTGCCATAAAAAAGTGTGAGCATCTTATGGACAGGATGCTTCGCAACAGATATTTACGTACATTTATCGGTGGTTTGATTATAGCTCTGCTTTCACTTATATTAAATACCCGTGACTATAACGGTGCAGGTATGGATGTAATTACACGCGCGATGAATGGAGAAACAGGTGGCGCGGCATTCCTGCTGAAAATAATTTTTACCGCAATTACAATTTCCGCCGGATTTAAAGGGGGAGAGATTGTCCCCGCATTTTTCATCGGTTCAACCTTTGGATGCGTTTTGGCACCATTGTTGGGCTTAAATCCGTCCTTTGCAGCGGCGATTGGTTTTGTTGCACTTTTCTGCGGTGTTGTAAACTGTCCTGTAGCGTCAATCATTCTTTCTATAGAGGTGTTTGGTGCAGAGGGATTACTGTTTTTTGCACTCGCCTGCAGTATAAGCTACATGATGTCAGGCTGCTTCGGGCTTTATCATAGCCAGAAAATAGTTTATTCAAAGCTTGATGACGAATATATAGATATAAATACAATTTAAATTAGTGATGATAAGTAAAAAAAGGAGCTATAGCGGTTTTTCGCTATAGCTCCTTTTGAATTAGACTCTGTAAAGATGGTTATCAATACATTCCGCCCATACCGCCGCCCATAGCAGCAGCCTGTGCAGCAGCTGCTGCAGCGCTGTCATCCTTGGGCTTATCTGCAACGATGCTCTCTGTTGTAAGAACCATGCTTGCAACACTTGCAGCATTCTGCAGAGCGCTTCTCGTAACCTTGGCAGGGTCAACGATACCTGCTTTCATCATATCAACATATTCGTCTGTCAATGCGTTGTAGCCGATGCCTGCATCACTTGTCTTTATCTTTTCAACAACAACTGCACCCTCGATACCTGCATTTGCACAAATCTGCTTAACAGGCTCTTCAATTGCACGAAGAACGATTGCCGCACCTGTCTTTTCGTCGCCTGTAAGTGTCTCGGTAAGCTCCTTAACACAGCTTGTTGCAGCGATATAGCTTGTGCCGCCGCCTGCAACGATACCCTCTTCAACAGCGGCTCTTGTTGCTGCCAGAGCATCTTCAATGCGGAGCTTCATTTCTTTCATTTCTGTTTCTGTAGCTGCACCAACCTTGATAACAGCAACACCGCCTGAAAGCTTAGCCAGTCTTTCCTGAAGCTTTTCACGGTCGAAATCACTTGTAGTGCTTTCGATTTCGCTGCGAATCTGGCTAACTCTGTCGCGGATAGCCTGAGTATCACCCAGACCGTCAACGAGGATTGTTGCTTCCTTAAGGATTTTAGCCTGACGGCAACGTCCGAGCTGACTGAAATCAGCTTCTTTAAGGTCAAGACCAAGCTCGTCACTGATTACAGTGCCGCCTGTAAGGATAGCGATATCCTGAAGCATAGCCTTTCTTCTGTCACCAAAGCCGGGTGCCTTAACAGCAACACATGTAAATGTACCACGGAGCTTATTAACGATAAGTGTTGTCAAAGCTTCGCCCTCGATATCCTCTGCAATGATAAGGAGCTTCTTACCCTGCTGAACAATCTGCTCAAGAATGGGGAGAATGTCCTGTATATTTGCAATCTTCTTATCAGTGATAAGAATGTAGGGGTCGTCAAGAACAGCTTCCATTTTCTCTGTATCTGTTACCATGTAGGGAGAAAGGTAGCCGCGGTCAAACTGCATACCCTCAACAACTTCACTGTATGTTTCTGCGGTTTTACCCTCTTCGATAGTGATAACACCGTCATTTGAAACCTTTTCCATAGCATCGGCGATAAGTGTACCAATCTTTTCATCACCTGCAGATATTGAAGCAACGCGTGCAATATCGTCTTTGCCGTTAACTTTCTTTGCACTCTTTACGATGCACTCAACTGCTGTGTCAACAGCCTTTGCAATACCGCGTCTGAGTACCATGGGGTTAGCACCTGCAGCCACGTTCTTAAGTCCCTCACGAACAAGTGCCTGTGCCAGAAGTGTAGCGGTAGTAGTACCGTCACCCGCTACATCGTTTGTCTTTGTAGCAACTTCACGAACAAGCTGAGCGCCCATGTTCTCAAAGGGGTTTTCAAGTTCAATTTCTTTTGCGATTGTAACACCGTCATTAGTGATAAGGGGTGCGCCGAACTTCTTTTCGAGAACAACGTTTCTGCCCTTAGGTCCGAGTGTTACCTTAACAGTATCAGCGAGCTGATTTACGCCGCTTTCAAGCGCTTTGCGCGCTTCTTCACCAAATAAAATATTCTTAGCCATACCTGATTCACTCCTTGTATTAATCTAATTTTGCAAGAATTTCGTTTTGACGAAGGATTGTATATTCAACACCGTCAAGCTTAACTTCTGTGCCTGCATATTTGCTGAGAAGCACCTTGTCGCCAACCTTAACTTCCATTGTTACTTCCTTACCGTCAACAACGCCGCCGGGGCCTACAGCAACAACCTCTGCATACTGGGGCTTTTCCTTAGCACTGCCGGGGAGAACGATACCGCTTTTGGTTGTTTCCTCCGTTTCAACCATTTTAATAACGACTCTGTCGCCAAGTGGTTTGATAGTCATATATATTACCTCCTATAATAAAAATACTAAATAATATTCAAAAATATATATTACCTACAAATATATATAATACCACATTTAGAAAAAATTTCAACACTTACATGGAAAAATTTATTTTAAATTCATAATTTATAATAATTACATATATTACAACATATTTTATTGTAGAAAGGTTGTGGATATATGGAAAAAGTAGTCGAACTTACTCCACTGGCGGAGATGGGAAAAGGCCGAGTGCGTGTAACGGATAACAGCGTTGAAATTGATATTACCGGTATCAATGGCGGGATGAAAGCATGGCTTATAGGCGGAGAGGCAGTAGCCATAGGAAATATTGTTGATGGAAAGTTGAAAAAACAGATAAATACACAGATGCATAGCGGGGTGCTTATTACGCAAAGTGGCAGGCAGATGCTTCTGGGAATGTACAGGGATGAGCTTGCGGAAAAAACACAGGAGGAAACGGTAAATGAGGAAAAAGTGATAGAGATTGCGGAAAAAACAACGGATATACCGTTTAACGTACTGGGGTTTGACTGGGAGAGGGTTACATGCCGCAGATTTGAAAACATCGCCCGCGAACTCAGGTATATTCTCAGCAATAAAAGCGTGTACGAAAATTATAAGAAATACGGACAT
>SVJI01000030.1 GCA_015069065.1 Oscillospiraceae bacterium
CTGCACCACCTCTGACGGAGCGGGAAGATGGCTTTTGAGCTTTTCCAGTCTTTCCTTTCTTCGGGCAACAAGCAGTGTTTCATAACCCATGGCAGAGAGAATCCGTGCCATCTCTTCTCCTATACCAGAGCTGGCACCTGTTATAAGTGCTTTGGGCATAAAAACTCCCCCTTACAATGTATTCTTAAACATATCCTCAGGCAGAACGCGGATAGCTACGCTAAGCTCCTCTGCCACTTTATCAAGCTCCTTTGTAAGCTCATTCATATCTATCTTGCTGCCGCTTAAATCCACAAGGGCAATCATGGTAAATAAATTTTGCATGAGCTTTTGAGAAATATCCAGAATGTTTATATTCTTCTCATAAAAAAGCCCGCTTACTCTTGCAATAATTCCTGTTTTATCCTTTCCTACTACTGTTACAACTGCACGCATTTTCATTACTCCTTTACATTCTGTTTTGCCTTACCGTCTCATAGATAAACAGTGCTGCCGCTACTGAGGCGTTAAGGGAATTTACATTACCTTTCATGGGGATTTTCACTTTAAAATCACATTTTTCCAGAACAAGCCGGCTGATGCCCTCACCTTCGGAGCCGATTACGATTGCCACAGCTCCCTTAAGGTCTGCATCGTAAAGCTCCGTTTCTCCCGATGCATCGGCACCTGTAATCCATATGTTTTTCTTCTTAAGCTCATCAATTGTTTTTGCAAGGTTATTTACTCGTGCGACAGGAGTATATTCCACCGCACCTGCTGATGCCTTGGCACAAACCGCCGTAAGTGATGCAGATTCATGCTTGGAAATAATTATTCCGTGCGCACCTGCACAATTTGCCGTTCTTATAATAGAGCCAAGATTTCTGGGGTCTGCTATTTTATCGAGAATTATTATAAAGGGTGCTTCGCCCTTATCCTCTGCATTTTTTAAAATATCGTCTACTTGAGCATATTCTGCAGCGGCGCACAGTGCGATTACACCCTGATGCACGCCTGTCTGACTCATTTCGTCGAGCTTCCTTCCGTCTGTTTCCGTGACGGTGATTCCCTTTTCTCTCGCCATACGGATAATGGGGATAATACTTCCGTGCTTATCTCCCTTTTTTACGTATATCTTATCTATATTTCTGCCGCTTTTGAGTGCCTCTGTAACAGGATTTCTTCCCTCGATTTTATCTGACACGATATCGCCTCCTCTATAAACCTGCAGTAAAAAACTACACGTTTTTTTTATTGTATCATACTTTTGCCAAAAAGTTATCTTTGTAACACAAATTTATTATTGAATATATAATTTTTTCTCCCGAGTAAGTATTTTTCCATTGGTCAGCATCGATAAATCAGTCCCCTCTTTCAAAACTGAAAACGGTATTTTGAGATAGTCACACTTAATTTTAGTTTTCTCTGCGCAAAGCTTTTCTATATCCTTTCCTGTAATGCCCTGCAGTGTTACCAGACTTTTTCCGTTAAAATCCAGCCTTAAAGCCCTTTTATCTTCCCCGACAGGGAAAAACTCAGCCTTTATCTTTCCCAGAGAAATCCGCTGCCCATCGGGAAGAAACATCAGGCGAAGTCTTTTTTCTGCCGCTTCTGCCATAAGCTCCTCCTGCCTCTCCTTAGTAAAAAGCCCCTCGGGTGCTATGACTGCATCCAGTTTTCCACCGTGGTAAGCATTGAGCATATTCTTTGCATCATCTGCAGTAAGGATTCCCCACCGGAAAGATGTCTGCATATCCTCCTCCAAGGATGTGGCATCATAGGAATCAGGGCAGTCAATCAGGATTGCTTCACCGTTCTCTCCAAATACTGCCGTCATGGTTTTTCCGCCATAGGTTAAAAAATTCACCTGCGGAGCATCCCCCCGATTTAAAAATGCCGCCGACACCAAAACTATCGCGAAGATAAACGCCGCTCTCGTTCTCGCTTTTTTTGAGATGGGATGATTATATATCATAAATGCTGCAAAAATCCACACTGCCAGAAATACTGCATCTGGCTTTTTCATGGGAACAACTGCAGCGGGAAGCTTTGATACTGCACTGCAAATCAAGAACATGGCATCTGACAACATTTTCATGATGCCTGCTAAAAAACCGCCCATACCGATAATATCTGCAATTGGTAAAATTATCCCGATTACCACAAAGAGCGTCGCAATAGTAAGTACGAGCAGGTTTGAAAGCACTGCGTATGGAGTTATTATCCCAAAGAAAAAGATAACTGCGGTGCTTACTGTCAGCGATGCGGCAATACTGACAGATATTACTCCGTTTACCCCTTTTGGTATAAACGGCTGAAAATCCTCCGACAGTCTTTTGCTAAAGAGGAATATCCCCAAAACAGAAAGCACAGATAATATAAATCCCACATTAAATACGAGGTATGGATTTACCGCCATCATGACAAGCACTGCAAACGCCAGCGATGTCAGTGAATCATTCTCCCGATAGAGAATCTGCGATAAATGATAAAGAACACACATTACAAACGCCCTTGTTACAGACGCACCTGCCCCTGTTACGAGCATGACCAGCAGTGCCGCTATCGCCGCAGCGGCACTTGCGGCTCTGCTTCTGCCCAAAGCGGAATGTATCAGATACATTACTGCCGCAATTATCACGGAAAGATGCATCCCCGACACAACCGCTATGTGATTAACGCCCGAGCCCTGCAGCATTTGTGTCATTTCCTCTGTGATAAGGCGTTTATCACCAAACACCATGGCATTGTAAAAAGCCTGCGCCGTACCGTTAAAATATTTTTCTCCAAGCTTATTCATGTACCTGCGGAAAGAATATACTTTCCCCATAACTCCGCCTGTGTATTGCCCCAGTATATGTATATTTTCAGAAGTTGCAACAATATACACCCTGCGGCTTGCCAGATATGACGAAAAACTGTTCCTGCCTGTCTTTGACGTCATGGGAGCGGAAAAAGCAACCTCTCCGCACACGATGTCCCCCGGCTGCATCTGTATATTATTTTTCGCCCGCAGGTATGCCTTATATGTTCTGCCATTGTCACGAAAGTTTACAATTACCTGTCCGTTATCTGAAAAATCCGTTGCTGTCATTTCCATATAGGCTGAAACGGCATTGTAATGGTTTACAATTTCTATCCGTTTATTCTCGGCTGCGTCCATACGCATAGCACCTGTCAGTAAAAAGACAATCATTAGTGCATAGAGCAGCAGATGCTTTCTGTAAAAGGCAAGCCACCCCAACAAAAGCAACCCGCACAGTACAATTATATGAGCAATATTCACTTGGTTAATATTCAGCAACACTCCCGACAGGAAGAAAACCGTCGCCGTTAAAAGTGGTCTTTTTGCCATAGCGTTACTCCTGATTCTGTTTATACAGAAAATGCCGCGCCTCTCGGCACGGCATCTCTTTTTAGTCGTTAAGATTGAATTTACTGTGTATTGCACGCACTGCGTTTTCTGCGTCCTTTCTGTCGATAAGAACGCTTACTCTGATTTCACTTGTTGAAATCATCTGGATGTTAATGCCTGAATCATAGAGTGCCTCAAACATTGTTGCTGCAACACCGGGGTTAGATGTCATTCCTGCACCTACAACAGAAACCTTAGATACATTTTCATCATGAATAACCTTTTCAGCACCGATAATGCTGTTGTTTTCATTTATAATGTTAAGAGCTGCATCGAGGTCATCCGCACTTACGGTAAAGCTTATATCCTTACTTCCGTCACGTCCGATAGACTGCAGTATTACGTCAACGTTGATTTTCTTTTTTGCAAGTATTGAGAATATCTGGAATGCCTTTCCCGGTCTGTCATCTATATTGATAAGAGCTATTCTTGCAACATCATTGTCACGGGCAATTCCCCTGATTAACATTTTTTCCACTGTGTTTTCCTCCTTAACTATTGTTCCGGGCACTTTCTCAAAGCTGGAAAGAACCTCCATATTAACATTAAATTTCTTTGCAAGCTCGACACTTCTGTTATGAAGTACATTCGCACCTGCGGATGCAAGCTCAAGCATTTCATCATATGTGATTTCATTAAGCTTACGTGCCTCGGGCACTATTCTGGGGTCGGTGGTGTAAACACCAGTTACGTCGGTAAATATCTGGCAAAGGTCTGCACCCAGCGCTGCTGCAATAGCAACTGCAGAGGTATCGCTGCCGCCTCTGCCCAATGTAGTGATATCGTCAAACTTGTTTATTCCCTGGAAGCCTGCAACTATGACAATCTTCTTCTTGTCAAGCTCGTGATGGATTCTTTCACCCACTACTCTTTTAATACGCGCCTTTGAATAGTTGATGTCAGTATTCATACCAGCCTGCCATCCTGTCAATGAAACAACAGGTCTGCCCAGCTTTTCAATTGCCATGGCAAGCAGTGACATTGAAATCTGCTCACCTGCGGAAAGGAGTACGTCCATCTCTCTCTTGGAAGCCCCTGTGTTAATTTCCGCTGCCTTTGCAATCAAATCGTCAGTAGTGTCACCCTGTGCCGAAACAACAACTACAACATCGTTGCCCTCATCATAGGTTTCTACTACACGGCTTGCAACATTAAAAACCTTCTTCGCATCAGCAACGCTGCTGCCGCCAAATTTCTGTACTATTAAACTCACCTATAAAACCTCCTATCGGTACAATCTCATTCTCGATACGGCTCCGCCGATTTTTTCTATACCGCAATTAAGCTCTTTAACACTCATTTTTGCGGTAACAAAGCCGTAGTCAGAAATACCTTTTATGATTTCCGTATCACCGAAAATCTCTTTCACCTTTTCCTTTTGTTCTTCCTTTATGCGGACAAAGAACCTTGCCGTAACCTCGTCATAGGGAATTACCGCGGATTCATCGCATTCACCCCAACTGTAGTAGGGGTTATAAGAAGAGTTTCTCACAATATCTATGACATCGCCCACAACTGCACTTGCCGTCGGGAGCTTTCCTGCGCCTCTGCCGTAAAACATCAGCGAATCAACCATGTTACCTGTTACCATGACACCGTTGAAAACGTCCCACACACCTGCCAACGGACAATTTTCAGGAATAAGCATCGGCTCAACAGATGCGTTCACTTTTCCGTCCTTTGTATATCCACAGCCGATAAGCTTGATTGTGCAGCCGATTGCTGCAGCATATGTCACGTCCTCTGCGGTGATGTTTCTGATGCCCTCTGTATGCATAAGGCTACAGTCAAATTTCTTTCCTGTTACCAGTGACATCAGTATGGCAATTTTTCTGGAAGCATCTATACCGTCAACATCCGCTGTGGGGTCTTTTTCGGCATATCCAAGCTCCTGCGCAGTTTTAAGTGCGCTTTCAAAGCTGTCATTTTCCTTAAACATTTTTGTGAGGATATAGTTCGTGGTACCGTTAAGTATTCCCGATACCTCCACAATATCGTTTGCCGAGGCATCACATGCCAGCGGTCTTATTATGGGGATACCTCCGCCAACGCTCGCCTCGTAAAGATAGCGCACATTGTTTTCCTTTGCAATACGGAAAAATTCATCACCGTGTGCGGCAACAAGCTCCTTATTACTCGTAACCACACTCTTTCCCTTTTCCAAAAGAGCCTTGGTGTAATCGTAGGCAAATTTTATTCCGCCCATTGTTTCAACCACTATATCGATTTCTCCGTCATTTACAAGGTCGTTAAAATCCTTTGTAAACAAATGCGCCTCTTCATGCGCGGAAAAGTCCCTTATATCGAGAATTTTCTTTACGTCAATTTCCTCTCCCGCTTTTTTTGTAAGAATGTCTTTGTTCCTACGTATAATTTCATAAACTCCGGAGCCTACAACTCCAAAGCCGATTATAGCTATTTTTTTCATTAGCACGCCTTCCTTTGTTCCTGCTTTGAAATATATTTTTACTGCTTCGCCAGTATGTTCACCTTTCGTACTCCGCGTACACACTGCAGTCCCGATATAAGTCTGTCTGTACTCAGCCGCATATTCTCCGTCTGTACTGTAACAGTGATATTTGCAACACCGTTTACCGGAACGTTCTGATTTATTGTCAGAATGTTGCAGCCTGCATCGCTCATAAAAGCCAGCATATCACTCAGGACACCCTTTATATCAATCACTGCAATAAGGAGAGTCAGTATTCCCTGCATTTGATTAAAGGGAAATACATAGTCCTTATATTTATAATACGCACTTCTTGACACATCTGCCATATTTGCAGCTTCATTAACCGTCTCCGCCTGTCCTGATTCCAGCAATTCTTTAACCTGAAGAATCTTGTGATAAACGGGCGGAAGCACCGATAAATCGGCGATTACAAGTTTCTTTTGCTCCATGCGTCCACCACCTGTGTACATTTGTCTTTTGTTATATTACCATCACACGGAGCCTTTGTCAAGAAAAAAGTTAAAAATTTCTATCTTTTATATTCGTTATATATATCCCTCTTGGAAACGCCTCTGTCCTTTGCAGCAGCCTTAAGGGCATCCTTTTCCGTCATTCCCCTGCCTATGTACATTTCTACGTGTTCGCTGATAGAGAGATTCTGCCACTCCTGTGCTTTCTCCGCCTCTTTATCCATGGGGCTTTTCCCCTCAATAATCAGCACAAATTCTCCTCTGGGGGGACTTTCCTCATAATGGGCAATTGCTCCTTTGAGAGTTGTTCTGAAAAATTCCTCATGTATTTTTGTAATTTCACGGCACAGTGTTATGCGCCTGTCCCCGAAAACAGTGTACATATCCCGAAGCGTCGCCATGAGCTTATGCGGTGCCTCGTAAAAAATCATTGTCCGCTCTTCATTTTCCAGTGACTTAAGATGCTCATTCCTGCTTCTCTTATTTACGGACAGAAATCCCTCAAAGGTAAACCTTTTTGTGGAAATACCGCTCGCAATGAGTGCATTTATCCCTGCCACCGCCCCTGGGACAGGCACAACGTCAATTCCGCTTTCAGCACACAGCGCCACCAGATCCTCCCCCGGGTCGCTTATCGCCGGAGTTCCTGCATCACTTACGAGGGCTATATTTTTTCCGTTTTTCATCTCGCTGATAAGAAATTCCCCTTTTTCACGGCGGTTATGTTCATAATAGCTTGTCAGCGGTTTTTCTATATTAAGATGGTTCAAAAGTCCAAGCGTGCGTCTGGTATCCTCTGCCGCAATCAAATCCACGCTTTGAAGCACCTCCACGCACCGATAGGTGATATCGCCTAAGTTTCCAATCGGTGTTGCACATAAGTAAAGCTTTCCGCTCATAATAAGCCCCTCCTTAAATCCTGCAGATAGTTTCCGTCTTTATCATACATAAACACGGCACCCTCCACCCTTAGCTGCGGCTTACCGCCGAATGCGCCCTCTATCAGAATGAGGGATGCGCTCTTTCCCTCCGACGGATAAACGACACTCAGCCTTTTTGGCTCAATGTTATATTTTCTAAATGTCGTTATCACGTCACACATTCTGTCTGAACGGTGTACCATGAAAAGCTTTCCGCAGGGCTTTAATACACTGCGCGCACAACGCACCACATCATCCAGATTACACGCAATTTCATGCCGTGCCAGTGCTAAGGCATCCTTCGGGTTAACTATTCCGCCGCCTACATTCATATACGGCGGATTACACGTTACCGCATCAAAAGCGTGCGCACCGAAAAGTGCCTTTACATTCTTTATATCATCACAATGCACGTGAATTTTATCTGAAAGGCCGTTGAGGTCCATCGTGCGCTGTGCCATATCTGCAACAGACGGCACAAGCTCCACTGCATCAATTCCCGAAAGCTCATTCATGCCCCACAAAAGCACTGGGATGATTCCGGTTCCTGTACACATATCAAGAACACGCGCGCCCTTTTTCAGCTTTGCAAATCGTGAAAGCAAAACTGCATCACTGCCGAAGCAAAAGCCATCTTTATTCTGTATTACCTTGTAGCCTTTAAGGTTTAAATCTTCAACCTTTTCATATTCGTAAACCATAGCTCACTCGTTCCTCGTAAATAATTCAAACGTAAGAAAGCAAAAGCCGCCCGATTGGCGGCTTTTGACTTGTTTTTTTTAATTACTCAGCAGGGTTGGGAGCTGCAACAGGACATACACCTGCACATGCACCGCACTCTACACATACATCTGCATCGATTACGTACTTACCGTCAGCATCTGAAATACACTCAACGGGGCACTCACCTGCACATGCACCGCAGCTGATGCAATCATCGTTAATTATATAAGCCATTATCTACACCTCTTTCCGATAGATTCTACATACATTGTAGCATAAAAAACGCAAAATTCAATACTTTTTTTCTCTTTTGTCCTTTTTTTGCTTGAAGAACTGTTTTATTTTGTATATAATGTAGGAAATAATAGTAAGTTAGCATATTTTTTGAAAGGAAGTCTTTACTTTGAAAACGCTCAAACGGATACTTAACAACATTTTTATCGACGGACTCAGCGGTATGGCTCTGGGTCTCTTTTCAACGCTGATTGTGGGAACTATTCTGTCACAGATAGGAACCATGTTTGTCGGCGGTAAATGGGGCAATTTCCTTTTCATCATGGGAAAGGTTGCATCACTGCTTACCGGCGCAGGCATCGGCTGCGGTGTTGCATATAAATTCAAGGAATCTCCCCTTGTTGTCATAAGTGCTGCCACAAACGGTATGATTGGTGCATATGCAGGAAAAATCCTTTCAGGCGGTCTTTTTGCAGACGGTGTTTTCACTATAACTCCTCCCGGAGAGCCTCTGGGGGCATTTATCGCGGCATACATAGGTATCCTTGCAGGTCGTCTTGTAAGCGGTCGCACAAAGGTGGATATTCTCATAACACCTCTCGTAAGTATTACATTGGGAAGCGCAGCAGGTCTGCTTGTAGGCCCTCCGATTTCCTCATTTATGACATATCTGGGAAGTCTTGTAAACTGGGGCGTACAGCAGCAGCCGTTCCTTATGGGTATTGTGGTAAGCGTTCTCATGGGAATGTTCCTTACTCTCCCGATAAGCTCCGCTGCAATTGGTATTGTTCTGGGGCTTGACGGACTTGCTGCAGGTGCGGCAACAGTAGGCTGTTGTGCAAATATGATAGGCTTTGCCGTAATAAGCTACCGCGAAAACAAATTCGGCGGATTACTCGCACAGGGACTTGGAACAAGCATGCTCCAGATTCCCAATATTGTAAAGAAGCCTTTAATCTGGCTTCCCGCTATTATTTCCAGTGCAATTTTAGGACCTGTTTCAACCATGGTCTTTAAAATGACCAGTAATGCCACCGGCTCAGGTATGGGCACAGCAGGACTTATCGGTCCGATTATGTCATTCCGCACAATGATTGACACCATGCCTCTTGCAACGGCACTTACATATAATATTACAATATACTTTGTTCTTCCGGCAGTTATATCCCTCGCCGTTTCAGAATTCATGCGTAAGCATAATTTTATTTCCTACGGCGACATGAAGCTTGATTTATAATGAAAATAGGTAGTGTAAAACTAAAAAACAACGTATTTCTGGCACCTATGGCAGGTGTAACAGACCTTGCTTTCCGCACAATTTGCGACAGATTCGGTGCAGGACTTTCATATACGGAAATGGTCAGCGCGAAGGCTCTTTCATTTGCAGATAAGAAAACTGGCAGTCTTATGCGCACTGACAATCTTCCCACGGCAGTGCAGCTTTTCGGCAGTGATGCCAGGGTAATGGCAGAGGGCGTGCCGATGGCTGAAACGTACGGACTTTTCACGGATATAAACATGGGCTGCCCTGCGCCCAAAATTGCGGGCAATGGTGAGGGCTGCGCCCTTATGCGCGACCTTGACAGGGCTGAAAAAATCATAGGCGCGGTATGTGACGCTGCAAAGAAGCCTGTAACGGTAAAAATGCGCGCTGGCTGGGACAGTGAGCATATAAATGCGGTGGAGCTGGCGCGCATAGCACAGAGCTGCGGCGCAGCTGCCGTAACCGTACACGCACGGACCCGTGAGCAGTATTACAGCGGCACGGCTGACCGCAGTCTTATCAAAAAGGTGTGCGATAATGTTTCTATCCCCGTAATTGCCAACGGAGATATCTTTACCGCACAGAGTGCGCAGGATATGTTGGCACAAACAGGTGCTGCCGCCGTCATGGTTGGCAGAGGAAGTCAGGGGAATCCATGGATTTTCAGCCAGATAAACGAGCTTTTTACACAGGGCAAGGTAATAACCGACCCATCACCCAGAGAGCGGATAGACATGGCGATAGAGCATATAACTCTGCTTTGCTCACTGAAAGGTGAATATATAGGAATAAGGGAGGCCCGCAAGCACGCCTCTTGGTATATCAAGGGGCTTTGCGGAGCAGCTGCCCTTCGGAATAAAATCAATACTGCCGTTTCCTTGGATGAAATGAGCAGTATTCTTTCAGAACTTTTGTGAAGGATTTGATAAAATGCGTATAGCAGTAAAAGTCGGAACATCAACACTGGCACATTCCACAGGACATCTTAACATCCGTCATATAGAGGATTTGTGTAAGGTTTTGAGTGATTTAAAAAATGCGGGGAATGAAATTATTCTCATTTCCTCAGGTGCGATCGGCATGGGCGTGGGTAAGCTCTCCCTCGGAAGCCGTCCTGACGATATGCCTACTAAGCAGGCTGCAGCGGCAGTGGGACAGTGTGAGCTTATGTACACATATGACAAGCTCTTTTCAGAATACAATCATACTGTAGCACAGCTTCTTATCACTGCGCCTGACATAAATGACAGTGTACGCGGCACAAATTTCCGCAACACTGTACTACGCCTGTTAGAGCTTGGGGCATTACCTGTAATAAATGAAAATGACACGGTTGCCACGGAGGAAATTTCCGTGGGGGATAATGATACGTTGAGCGCACTTGTTGCACGCAGCTGTAATGCAGACCTGCTCGTGCTTTTGTCTGACATTGACGGACTTTTTACCGCTGACCCGCATACAGATAAAAACGCCGTGCTTATTGAGGAGGTAGACGAAATCACCCCCGAAATCCTTTCCCTCGGTGGAGGAAAGGGCAGCGCCCTTGGCACAGGCGGCATGGCTACAAAGCTCCACGCCGCACAGCTTTGCACTGAGCAAGGTATTGATATGATTATTACAAACGGCTCCACCCCCTCCATTCTCTATGATATTCTGGACGGAAAGAGTGTAGGCACCAAATTCATCGGGAGGAAGAATTGATATGACCACTCAACAACTACTGGAAAATGCAAAGGCTGCTAAACTCGATGCCATGCTTCTTTCCACACAGAAAAAGAATGAGGCTCTTTTTTGCATGGCAGATAAGCTTATAGAAAATACAGAAAAAATTCTTGCCGCCAATGCTATTGATGTAGAAAATGCGCGGGGAATTATTTCCGAGGTTATGATAGACCGCCTTTCCCTTACTGCAGAGCGGATTTCGATGATGGCACAGGGGATACGTGATGTTGCACTTCTGCCCGACCCTGTCGGCAGAGTTTTGGAAAGAGTAGTGCGGGAAAACGGACTTATAATTGAAAAAACAGCCGTTCCCATAGGTGTTACGGCTATTATATATGAAAGCCGCCCCAATGTTACAAGCGATGCGGCGGCACTTTCCCTTAAAAGCGGAAACGTTTGCGTTCTGCGTGGCGGGAAAGAGGCATATAACAGTGCAAAGGCTATTGTAGATGCCCTCAGGGAAGCTCTTTCTGAGTGTGGTTTATCACAAAATCTTATAAATCTTGTCAGTGATACTACACGGCAGAGCGCCACAGAGCTTATG
>SVJI01000031.1 GCA_015069065.1 Oscillospiraceae bacterium
TATCGAGCTTGAGTATAACCCTCAGCTTACCGTTTATTCAAAAATTGAGCGGGACAGAATGTGGGAAGCGATATACAATGTGCTTGATAACAGTATTAAATATACAAAAGAGGGCGGAAAGGTCACGATGAACCTTTTAAAAGAGGAAAATAATGTCATAATTGAAATTTCCGACACAGGCATAGGCATTGCCTCAGAGGAACTCTACAAAATTTTTGACAGATTCTACCGCGTGGACAAGGCGCGTGCCAGAGAAACAGGCGGCACGGGACTGGGACTATCCATTGCTTTGACGGCTGTGGAGCTTCACGGAGGAAATATCAAGGTGGAGAGTGAAGAGGGCGTCGGAAGCACGTTCCGCATAATTATTCCGATTACGTTTAAATAAACTCCCGTATTTTAAGGAGGATGTATTATGAAAAAGATTATTTCGATTCTTGTCGCATGCAGCATGCTGATGATTTTATTTGGCGGATGCAGCTCAGAAAAGACATCTGTCAGCATATATTTTAAAGATGTGCAGACGAACAGTCTTAATAAAGAGGAAAGAAATGTTAAAATCAGCCAGAAAGCAAGTGCTGCCGATATTGCCAAGCTTGCCGTGGCAGAGCTTATCCGCGGTCCGAGGAATGAGAAAAACCGTGAGGTAATAGATGGTGAGGCAAAGCTCCTTTCTCTCGCTGTGAATGACGGTGTTGCAACTGTAAATATATCGAAGCATTTTTCACAGAAGAAAGGTGTAGAGGGACTTCTTCTGAGACTGAGTATGATAAATACCCTCTGTTCCATTGACGGAATAGACGGAATTGTTATACAGGTAGAGGGTGAGCCTCTTGTAAGTGAGTCTACAGGTAAGGAATACGGTGTTCTCAGCATGGATGACATAGCCCTTAATGCTGAGGATAATACCACTGTCAAGCTGTATTTCCCTGATAAAAACGGCGAAAAGCTAATTCTGGAGGAACGAACAGTTGATGCCCAGAACGCACTGTCACTTGAAAAAACAGTGGTGAGTGAACTCATAAAAGGACCCCGCAGTAAGAAGCTTTCTCCATCCATTTCGGGCGAAACGAAGCTTCTGGGTATAGAAACAAAGGATAAGGTATGTTATGTCAATTTCTCCAGTGAATTCAAGACAAAGACAAACTCCGGCTCCGCTGCTACTACGATGACACTCTATTCTGTGGTAAATTCTCTGTGTGCCCTTGACAGCGTGGATAGTGTGCAGATACTTATTAACGGCGAAAACGGAGTGGAATTTGGAAATTTTGTACTTGACATTCCCTATGAAGAAAATGCTAATTTAGTAGAATAGGAGATAAAAAATTATGAAACTTTCACAGGTCAAGGATATTCTTAAAGCAGAGGTTGTTGTCGGCGAGGAGTTTTTGGACAGAGAGGTTAATTCTGCCTTTGGCAGTGACCTCATGAGTGATGTGCTTGCGTTTGTAAAGGATCAGGCACTCCTTCTTACAGGACTTGTCAACGGACAGGTTATAAGAACTGCGGAAATGATGGATATTAAGGCAATAGTTTTTGTGCGTGGGAAAAAACCTACGGAGGAAATTGCAGAGCTTGCAAAGGAGTATTCCATGGTTATCATGTCAACGGACTATACCCTGTATCCCTCCTGCGGAAAGCTCTACTGTGCAGGTCTTGTCCCGAAAGAGGTGCTTGACTGATTATGGCTGACAGTTGCGTAAAACTTCATTACACTGTTGACCCCGACGATTTTACAGTTGCGGGGGAGGCAAGCGGTGCCGTGAAAAAAGTCTTGAAGCAGCTCGGGTTTGCTCCCGATGTTATCAGGCGCGTTGCAGTCGCCATGTATGAGTGTGAGATAAATATGGTGATACATGCCGACGGCGGTGTTATAGATGTTGAAATAACTCCGGAAAAAATACGGATGGTGCATAAAGACCGCGGTCCCGGAATAAAAGATATAGAAAAGGCTATGCAGGAGGGATTTTCCACTGCAGACGAAAAGGTTCGTGAACTGGGCTTTGGCGCAGGTATGGGACTTCCGAATATGAAGCGCTATACTGACGAAATGAATATAACAACAGAGCTTGGAAAAGGAACTGTTGTGGATATGACAGTGTTTGTTAAATAGCACATTTGTATAAATATCTGCTTCTTATCAATTTATCATTTGAGAAAGGGCGGTGCATGATAATGACATCAGAATTAAAAAAAGATTTTACATATCACAGTGTATGTCTGGGAGAAGACTTGTGTAAGGGCTGCACTACCTGTATGCGTTACTGCCCGACACAGGCAATTCGTGTGCAGAATGGTAAGGCAAAGATTATCCGTGAAAAATGTATTGATTGCGGCGAATGTGTGCGCCGCTGTCCGTACAGGGCAAAAAAGGTTGTCAGCGATACATTTTCTGCACTGGATAACTATAAGCATTGTGTTGCTTTGGTAGCGCCTGCTTTTTGCGGACAGTTTTCCAAGGCGGTGGATATAAACGTAATTCTTACCGGACTCAAAAAAATCGGCTTTGACGATGTTTTTGAGGTTGCGCGCGGGGCGGAGGTTATTACTGAAAAGACGCGGCAGATACTTGCAGATAATAACAATCCAAAACCTCTTATATCGTCTGCCTGCCCCGCTGTAGTAAGACTCATTTGTGTGCGTTTTCCCTCGCTTGTCGATAATTTGATTCCGCTGACATCTCCTATGGAGGTAGCGGCACAACTGGCGAGAAAGGAAGCACGGGAAAAAACAGGGCTTGCAGATGAGGAAATCGGCATATTCTTTATTTCACCCTGCCCTGCAAAGGTTACTGCCGTGAAGCAGCCGCTTGCTCTCAAAAAATCAGACGTCAGCGGCGTAATCGCCGTTAAGGATGTGTATATGCGTCTGGCACAGGCACTTGGCACAATTAAAAGTGTGGAGAAGCTGTCCGTAGCAGGAAAGAGCGGTGTCCGTTGGGCGCGCAGCGGCGGAGAGGCAGAGGCACTCGGAATCAGAAACTACATAGCGGTAGACGGAATACATAATGTTACTAAGATACTGGAAGAGCTTGAGGATGAAAAACTGGGAAATATAGATTACATCGAGGCGCTTTCCTGTACGAGCGGATGCACCGGTGGTCCGCTGAATGTGGAAAATGGTTTTGTGGCAAATTCCAGAATACACAATCTTACCGAAAATATGGAAAATAAATTGGGAGACTGCAGCGATGTACAGCTTTTCTGGGATAAAAAGATTGATTATAAGCCTTTTTCACCTCTTGACCCTGATTTGAATGAGGCAATGCGTAAAATGCAGATGATAGAGGAAATATATGACAGATTACCGCAGCTCGATTGCGGCAGCTGCGGAAGTCCTACCTGTCGGGAGTTTGCCGAGGATATTGTCCGCGGAAAGGCTCAGGAGAGAGATTGTATTTTCCGCCTGCGTGAAAAGATAGAAATGCTTGCCAAGGAAATAACAGAACTTAGTAAGATGATTAACGAATAAAGGATGTATTTTTATGACAGTTAAAGAATTAGCTGAAAAACTGGCGCTTAGCGAGGTTTGCACGGGCGAGGATATTAAACGTGAGGTGACAGGCTGCTACATAGGCGACCTTTTAAGCCTTGTAATGAGTAAAGCAAAGAGCGGTGACGTATGGATTACCATTCAGGGGAATATAAATGTTCCTGCGGTTGCGTCCCTTACAGACAGTGCCATGGTAATAATAGCCGAGGGGATGAAGCTTGACACGGATGCTAAAGCCCGTGCGCTGCAGGAGGGAATAGCCGTGTATGAATCGCCCAAAAGTGCTTTTGAGCTTGGCTGCAGCGTTAAGGAGTGCTTATGAGGTGCTACTATGATTTTCACATTCATTCCTGCCTTTCACCCTGTGCGGATATGGATATGACTCCGCACAGCATTGCGGGAATGAGCTACATAAACGGACTTAATGCCATTGCTGTTGCAGACCATAATACTGCGCGTAACATACGCGCAGTTACTGCAGCAGCGCAGCAGTATGAAATATGTGTAGTTCCTGCCATTGAGGCGGAGAGTGCAGAAAACATACATTTACTGTGCCTTTTTCCCACGATTGAGGCAGCGGAGGAAATGGGACAAGTGCTTGAATCGCATCTGCCCCCGATAAAGAATCGCCCCGATATTTTCGGTGAACAGTGGACTATGAATGAGTGCGATGAGAAAACAGGGGAGATAGATGTTCTGCTGATAAATGCCACAGACCTTTGTATAGAGGAAATCAAGGCACAGGCAGAAAAACTTGGCGGTGTATGCATTGCGGCACACATAGACAGGGAGAAAAACGGTATCGTTGCCACACTTGGTTGTGTACCGGAGTATCTTGACTTTCAAACTCTGGAGCTGTCACGCAGGGCTAAAGACTTTGAAAAGGATGAAAAATATAAGTATATAACAGACAGTGATGCACATATCCTTACCGACATTGCTGAAAAAAGCAGCTTTTTGGAAGTTAATGAAATTTCAGTTGATGAAATATTAAAAAATTTACGATAAAATGCTAAAAATTCTGGTTTTTATTATAGACAAAACGGTTTTGTTTTGGTATAATTAAGAGAATGGTGTTCTAATCGATATTTAAATATCGATATAAATAGAAGAATAATTCATTTTTAATAACTTTAGGAGGTAAAGTCATGGCAAAGGAAGCAGTTATCCCCTTTAAGGGAACAGCACAACAGGAAGAGCAGCTTATGAACGTTATAGCTGAGCATAAGGGTCAGGATGGCGCGCTTATCCCTGTTCTTCACAAGGCACAGGAAATCTATGGATACCTTCCGATTGAGGTTCAGACAATGATTGCAGATGGACTCGACGTTCCGTTGGCTGAAGTTTACGGCGTTGTAACTTTCTACACACAGTTTTCTCTCAATCCCAAGGGTGAGTACAAGATTGGCGTATGTCTTGGTACTGCATGCTACGTTAAGGGCAGCGGTGACATTCTTGAGAAGATTAAGGAAATCATTGGAGTCGATGTTGACGGCTGTACACCTGACGGTAAGTTCTCTCTCGAGGCTACACGTTGTATAGGTGCATGCGGTCTGGCACCGGTATTCACCATAAACGAAGACGTTTACGGTCGTATCACTGCAGATGATGTTGCAGGAATTCTTGCAAAATATCAGGACTAATGCAGGAAATCAGTCTTAACATATTGGACATTGTTCAAAATTCAATCCGTGCAGGAGCAACTGTTATTGATGTAGTGATTGAGGAGGCACCGTCTGTGGATGTTTTTGCTTTCACTGTTAAGGATAACGGCTGCGGAATGGACGAGGAAATGGTTAAAAGAGTTACCGACCCATTTGTTACCACGCGTACCACGCGTAAGGTGGGACTGGGGATATCTCTTTTGAAATCGCTGGCACAGCAGGCAGGCGGAGATATAAAGCTTGAAAGTAAGGTCGGGGTAGGCACGGTTATTCGTGCAGACTTCTCCTACAGTCACATTGACCGTCAGCCGCTTGGGGATATTTCAGCAGTTATGGTTTCGCTGATAAGCATGAATCCCGACATCGATTTTGTTTACAGTCATTCCTTTGAAAAAGAGGAATTTACTCTGGATACACGCGAGCTTCGCAAAATTCTGGGGGAGGATGTCAGCCTCAGTGAAATCAGCGTCGCGGCATGGATTGGTGATTATATCAATGAAAATTTAACCGAAATTTACGGAGGTGCGAAATAATATGAAAAGCATAGCAGAACTTGAAGCTATTAAGAAAAAGGTTCTTGATAATGTAAATCTCAGACAGGAAAGAGAAGAGGGAATCCGTGTTGTTATAGGTATGGCTACATGCGGTATCGCAGCAGGTGCCCGCCCTGTTATGACAGCTTTCCTCGAAGAGGCTAATAAGCGTAATCTCAGCAATGTTGTTATTGAGCAGACAGGCTGTATCGGTATGTGTGCGCTTGAGCCTATCGTTGAGGTTTATGTACCTGGTAAGGAAAAGGTAACATACGTAAAGATGGCACCTGAAAAGGTAGCAAAAATTGTATCCGACCATATCGTTAACGGCGCTGTCGTTACTGAATATACTGTCGGCGCACAGAACTAAGAGGGGAGAGTAAGAAAATGAGTTTGTACAGATCACACGTGCTTATCTGTGGCGGTACAGGTTGTACTTCCTCAGGCGGCGCTAAGCTTATAGACGAGTTTGAAGCACAGCTCAAGGCTAATGGCCTTGAAAACGAAGTAAAGGTTGTAAAAACAGGTTGCTTTGGTCTTTGTGCGCTCGGTCCTGTTGTAGTTGTTTATCCCGAGGGTGCATTCTACAGCAGAGTGGAGAAGGAGGACGTTGCAGAAATCGTAACAGAACACCTTCTTAAGGGTAGAATCGTAAAGAGACTTGTTTACGATGAAACTATCGCAGAGAATGACGATACTATTAAATCTCTTAACGAGGTTGACTTCTACAAGAAGCAGATGCGTGTTGCACTGCGTAACTGCGGTGTTATCAATCCCGAAAATATTGAAGAGTACATAGCATTTGACGGTTATAAGGCACTTGCTACTGTACTTACTGAAATGACACCTCAGGATGTTATTCAGGTTATTAAGGATTCTAATCTTCGTGGACGCGGAGGCGGCGGTTTCCCCACAGGTCTTAAGTGGGATTTCGCTTCCAAGAGCGTTAACGAGCAGAAATATGTATGCTGTAACGCCGACGAGGGTGACCCCGGTGCGTTCATGGACAGAAGTATTCTGGAGGGTGACCCCCACAGTGTTCTGGAGGCTATGGCTATCGCAGGTTACGCAATCGGTGCTAATCAGGGTTACATCTACATTCGTGCAGAGTATCCCATCGCTGTAGAGCGTCTTGAAATTGCTATTAAGCAGGCTAAGGAATACGGACTTCTCGGTGACGATATTTTCGGTACAGGCTTCAGCTTTGACATCGGTCTCAGACTGGGTGCAGGTGCATTCGTATGTGGTGAGGAAACAGCTCTTATGACCTCTATCGAAGGTCACAGAGGTGAGCCTCGTCCCCGTCCTCCGTTCCCTGCAGTTAAGGGCCTTTGGGGTAAGCCCACAATCCTTAACAACGTTGAAACCTACGCTAACATCCCTGTAATTATTAACAAGGGTGCAGAGTGGTTCAACACTATCGGTACAGAAAAGAGTAAGGGTACTAAGGTATTTGCACTCGGCGGTAAAATCAACAACACAGGTCTTGTTGAAATTCCCATGGGTACAACTCTTCGTGAGATCGTTGAAGAAATCGGCGGCGGCGTGCCTAACGGTAAGAAGTTTAAGGCTGCACAGACAGGTGGTCCTTCCGGCGGATGTATCCCCGCATCTCTTATCGATACACCCATTGACTACGATTCACTTATTTCAATCGGTTCAATGATGGGTAGCGGTGGTCTTATCGTAATGGACGAGGATAACTGTATGGTTGACATTGCAAAATTCTTCCTCGAATTTACAGTTGACGAATCCTGCGGTAAGTGTACTCCCTGCCGTATCGGTACTAAGAGACTTCTTGAAATTCTTGACAGAATTACAAAGGGTAACGGTACACTTGAGGACCTTGACAGATTGGAGCTTCTCTGCTACAGCATCAAGAATGCTTCTCTTTGCGGTCTTGGTCAGACAGCACCTAACCCTGTTCTTTCAACACTCAGATACTTCAGGGATGAGTATGTTGCGCACGTTGTGGATAAGAAGTGTCCCGCAGGCGTATGTAAGGAACTTACAAACTATGTAATCCTTGAAGATAAGTGTAAGGGCTGCTCTGCTTGTGCGAGAAAGTGTCCTGTTGGTGCTATCTCCGGAGAGATTAAGAGTCCGTTTACCATTGACATAAATAAGTGTATCAAGTGCGGTGCTTGTGTGGAAACATGTAAGTTTAACGCAATCGTGAAGAAGTAAGAAAGGGGTGCAGAGAAATGGAAATGGTTAATTTAAAGATTAACGGTCAGGACGTAACAGCTCCTGCCGGTTCAACAGTATTGGAAGCTGCTCGTGCAGCCGGTATAGAAATCCCCACACTTTGCTACCTTAAGGACGTAAGCCAGACAGGCTCCTGCAGAATGTGCCTTGTTGAGATTAAGGGCGGCAGAGCGCTTCAGGCAGCCTGTGTATATCCCGTAGCAGAAGGCTTGGAGGTTTACACAAACACTCCTGCAGTAAGAAATGCTCGTAAGGTTACTTTGGAACTCATTCTTTCAAATCATGACAGAAAGTGTCTTACCTGTGAAAGAAACCGTAACTGTGAGCTTCAGACTCTTGCAGATGAGCTTGGTGTAACAGATATTCACTACGAGGGTGTGAGAAACGAGTACGACGTTGACGAGCTTTCTCCCTCTATCGTAAGAGATAACAATAAATGTATCCTTTGCCGCCGCTGTGTAAGCATGTGTAAGAATATTCAGACAGTTGGTGCAATTGATGCTATGGAGCGTGGTTTCAGAACCAGCATCGGATGTGCATTTGAAAAGAGCCTTTCTGAGGTTTCATGTGTAAACTGCGGTCAGTGTATTGCAGTATGTCCTGTTGGCGCGCTTCGTGAAAAGGATGCAACAGATGATGTTTGGGCAGCTCTTGCTAACCCTGACAAGCATGTTGTTGTACAGACCGCACCTGCAGTAAGAGCAGCTCTTGGTGAGGAGTTTGGCATGGAAATGGGTACTCCTGTTACAGGCAAGATGGCTGCTGCACTTCGCAGACTCGGCTTTGATAAGGTATTTGACACAGACTTTGCTGCTGACCTTACAATCATGGAAGAGGGAACAGAGCTTCTGCAGAGACTTCAGAACGGCGGTAAGCTTCCCATGATTACTTCATGTTCTCCCGGTTGGATTAAGTTCTGTGAGCATAATTTCCCCGAAATGATAGATAATCTTTCATCATGTAAATCTCCCCACGAGATGTATGGTGCAGTTATCAAGTCTTACTATGCTGAAAAAGCAGGTATCGATCCTAAGGATATTTTCGTAGTATCAGTAATGCCCTGTACTGCTAAGAAGTTTGAAGCACAGAGAGAGGAACTCAGTGTTAACGGACTTTTGGATGTTGACAGTGTTCTTACAACACGTGAGCTTGCAAAGATGATTAAGCAGGCAGGTATCAGATTTGCACTTCTTCCCGATGAGAAGTTTGACGATCCCTTCGGTGATGAGGCTACAGGTGCAGGCGTAATCTTCGGCGCAACAGGCGGTGTTATGGAAGCTGCAATCAGAACAGTTGCAGACATCCTTGACAATACCAGCCACAGCGAGGTTGAGTACGAGGCTGTTCGTGGTCTTGAAGGAATTAAGCTTGCTTCTGTAAATGCAGGCGGAAAGACTATCCGTGCGGCAGTTGCACATGGTCTTGGTAATGCGCGTGAGCTTCTTAACAAGGTTAAGAGCGGTGAGGTAGAGGTTGACTTCATCGAAATCATGGCATGCCCCGGCGGCTGTGTAAACGGTGGCGGTCAGCCCATCGTATGTGCTAAGGATAGAATGGACAAGGATATCCGCGTTGAAAGAGCAAAGGCGCTTTACAGCGAGGATAAGTCACTTGAATACAGAAAGAGTCATGATAACCCCTATATCAAGAAGATATATGAGGAATATCTCGGAGAACCCGGTAGCCATAAGGCACACGGACTTCTTCATACTCACTATATTGCACGTGACAAGCACTAATATAAATTAGAATTACAGATGAAAAATGATGGGTGTTTATTATAACACCCATCATTTTTATGAACTACGCTGCCAATTTACATAGAATTATTTGAAATTTTGATTGACAAATACGCAAAAATATGTCATAATATGTATGTTAATTTAATAAAGGCTAAGCGAAGTATGCAGGAAAAGGCGGTTTGCCTGCCGAAGGAGTAACACTCTCAGGTGCTGTAATGGTAAAGACTGCAGACGGATAGCGCTCCGGAGAAGTCCGCTTCTTTATTACAGAAGCAAAGGATGCCGAAGGTGCAAGGCCCTTTATAAAAAAGGGGCTAATCTCTCAGGCAAAAGGACGGAGGTATAGGTTTTAATCGACTGTATTTACTGTGCGGAGTTTTTGTGTTGTGCGAAAACTCCGTTTTTTATGTTCGCGCGCCGAAAGAAAGGAAGTTTTATTTTATGATGCAGCAGTTGACGGATTTTAACAATAACATCAACAGCTTTGTCTGGAACAACGGTTTGTATTTGCTTCTTGCAACCGGAATTCTGACAACAATTATCACAGGTGTATTTCAGATTACACACATCAGACACTGGTTTGCTGAAACCTTGGGCAGCCTTTTTAACAAGGATGTTTCAGGTCATGTAAAGGGTAAGTCCATTTCACAGTTTCAGGCGCTTTGTACTGCGCTTGCAGCTACTATCGGTGTAGGTAATATTGCCGGTGTTGCAGCCGCTATCGTAGGCGGTGGCCCCGGTGCTGTATTCTGGATGTGGGTTGCAGCATTTTTTGGTATGATGACAAACTATTCAGAAAATATTCTCGGTATTTATTTCAGAAGAAAGAATGCTGACGGCGAGTGGTCAGGCGGTGCAATGTACTATCTGCAGGACGGCTTGGGTGCGTACAAGGGCTGTAAGTATGTTGGTAAAATTCTGGCAATACTGTTCTCGATTTTTGCAATCCTTGCATCCTTTGGTATTGGTGCCATGGGGCAGATTAACAAAATCGTTGTAAATATGGTATCTGCATTCGATATTCCCTCACTTTCATCAAAAATGCTTTATGAGGGAGTTTCAGTATATCACCTTATTATAGGTATTGTCCTTCTTGTGATAGCTACGCTGATAATACTGGGCGGACTTAAGAGAATAGCAAATTTTGCGGAAAAGGTTGTTCCCTTTATGGTTGTTCTCTTTGTAGCAGGAAGTATAATTATTATCTGTAAGAACTACGCACTTATTGGTGAGGCGTTTGCATCTATATTCAGATATGCATTTACTGTTCCTGCGGCGCTCGGCGGTGTCGGCGGTATTGTTGTAAAGGATATTGTGACACAGGGCTGTAAGCGCGGTGTCTTCTCCAACGAGGCAGGTCTTGGTTCATCGGTTATGGTTCATTCCAACTCAAACGTTAT
>SVJI01000032.1 GCA_015069065.1 Oscillospiraceae bacterium
CCTCTCAGAATGTATAAAAAATGACAGCGAGCTGGAGCTTCTTAAGAGAACTCCATCATCCTATCTCGGCTCCTGCAGATTCAAGCTTCCTCAGCCCGAGCAGGGAAACGAAATTTACGAAAAGCTGTTTGAAATTTTTGAAAAGTATAACATAAAGGGCTTTTTCTATATCGGCGGAAATGATTCCATGGATACTGTGAAAAAGCTTAGCGAATACAACAAGTTTAAAAATGCCGACGTTAAGTTTATGGGTGTTCCCAAGACAATTGACAACGACCTTATCGTAACAGACCATACTCCCGGATTTGGCAGTGCAGCAAAGTTTGTTGCCACTGTTACAAAGGAGCTTGTGCGTGACAGTCTGGTATATGACCTTGAAAGTGTAACTGTTGTAGAAATCATGGGAAGAGATGCAGGCTGGCTTACAGGTGCCAGTGCCCTTTGCGCAGGGGACGATTGTGAAGGTCCTGCGATGGTGCTTCTGCCCGAGGTTGATTTTGACTACGATTATGTTAAAAACCGTGTTGCAGAGCTTATTAAGACTCAGAAATCCCTTGTAATTACAGTTTCCGAGGGCGTTCGTACAAAGGACGGTAAATATGTGTGCGAGCTTGGCAGTGAAAAGGGTACTGACGCATTCGGTCATACCATGCTGACAGGTACTGCACAGACAATTGCCACCATGCTTAAGAACGATTTGGGTATTAAAACTCGTGCGGTGGAGCTTTCTACATTGCAGCGCTGTGCATCACATATTGCATCACTTACAGATATTACTGAATCCTTTGCAGTTGGTGAGGCTGCGGTAAAGGCTGCTGCGCAGGGACACAGTGGCGAAATGGCGCTTCTTAAGAGGGTTTCCGATGACCCGTATATCTGTGTAACCGATACAGCTGATGTAAGCGGTATCGCAAATCAGGCAAAGGAAGTTCCGCGCAGTATGATAAACGAAAACGGCGACAATGTAACGGCAGAATTTTTGGATTATGTACGTCCGCTTATACAGGGCGAGGTTTCTCAGCTTACTGTTAACGGACTTCCCATGCATATAAAGCTGTAATTCCCTTTTAAAGGATTGATAAAATGGAGAAACGTACATTACGGGTTCTTGAATTTAACAGAATAAAAGAGATGCTGCAAGGCATGGCAGTATGCGTCGAAGCGCAAGAGCGCTGCGGCGCATTGTTGCCTGTGGACAATATTTATGAGGCACGGTCGCTCCTGGCTATTACAGGAGAGGCGGAGTCGCTTCTTATAAAGAAAAGCGCGCCCCCCATAAGCCCTGTGCGCAATGTTGCACCTGCTGCAATGCGCGCTGCGTCAGGCGGAGTATTGGGCATGGGAGAGCTTTTGGCGATAGGTCATGTTCTCAGAATGTCGCGCGGACTTGTAAGCTACTTTGACGGTGATGATTTTGAGAATGTGTATCCGTCCCTCGCGGCAATTTTCGCCACTGTCAGCGGTAACAAAAATCTTGAAAATTCAATTTTCAGTGCCATAATCAGTGACGAGGAAATGGCTGATGATGCCTCGGCGGAGCTTCTTTCAATCAGGCGCAAAATGAAGTCGCTGCACAGTAAGGTGCGTGATGTCCTTAATGAAATGGTACACTCCCCTGCTTATTCAAGTTTGCTGCAGGAGCCGATTGTATCCATGCGCGGTGACAGGTATGTTATTCCGGTAAAAAGCGAGCATAAGAGTCAGGTCGCAGGTGTGGTGCATGACAGCTCTGCAAGCGGCGCAACCCTTTTTGTAGAGCCTATGGCGGCAGTGGAAATAAATAACCGCCTCAGGGCACTTGTGAGCGAGGAAAAGGATGAAATTGAACGCATACTGGCTCAGCTTTCGGCAGAGGTTGCAGAATTTTCCGAAGCTATAGCGCAGAATTACAGGGCGATTATTGACCTTGACTTTGCTTTTGCAAAGGGAAAGCTGGCGCGGAAAATGAATGCGGCGGTGCCTGAACTTAACACCGACGGTATTATAAATATAAAAAAGGGCAGACACCCTCTTATTGATGAAAAAAAGGTAGTTCCCACAGACATCTATCTGGGAAAGGATTTTGACACACTTGTAATAACAGGTCCTAACACAGGCGGAAAGACAGTGTCACTCAAAACACTGGGACTTTTTTGCATAATGGCTCAGTCGGGACTTTGTATTCCGGCATCGAGCGGCAGTGATGTTGCCGTGTTTGAAAATATTTTTGCCGACATTGGTGACGAGCAGTCTATAGAGCAGTCACTAAGCACTTTTTCGGCACATATGACAAATATCATTAAAATACTTGATAAGGCGGATTATAAGTCGCTGATATTGTTTGACGAGCTTTGTTCGGGTACAGACCCGACGGAGGGTGCCGCACTTGCCGTTGCAATTTTAGAACGCGCCAAATCACTCGGCGCAAAGGTTGCCGCAACAACTCACTACAGTGAAATAAAGCTGTATGCCCTGTCTACTGACAGAGTGGAAAATGCCGCCTGTGAATTTGATGTGGCAAGCCTGAGACCCACATACAGGCTACTTATAGGTGTGCCGGGAAAAAGTAACGCCTTTGCAATATCGCGCAGACTCGGACTTACAGAGGATATTATTGAACACGCGCAGACGTTGATAGACAGTGAAAACACTCGCTTTGAGGATGTCATCTCCACTCTGGAAAAGCACCGTGCAAAGGCACAGGAGGAGCTTTCTGCAGCCAGTGAGGCGAGGGCGCAGTCAGTTGCACAGAAGAAAGAGTCTGAAAAGGAGCATCAGCGGATAAAGGCGCAGAGGGAAAAAATCATAAATGATGCCCGCCGTGATGCAAAAAAGATATACGAACAGGCGAAGAGTGAGGCTGATGCCATCGTTAAAAAGATGCAGAAGCTTTTTGACGAGTCAGCCACAGCGAACAGAAGTGCTATCGAAGAGGGCAGACGTGCCCTCAAAAAGGGACTTGACAAAGCAGAGGGCAAGCTGAGCGAGGATGTTTTCCGCAATAAGTCGAAGGAAAAGCTTGACCCGAAAAAAATAACTCTGGGACAGGTGGTAGAGGTAACCACCATGAACTCTGTAGGAAACGTGCTGACACTGCCTGACAAGAAAGGCGACCTTACTGTACAGGTGGGAATTTTGAAGATTAAGACAAATGTCAGTGCCCTTGCCCCCGGAAAAGAAGAAAAGAAAAAATCCCCCAAGAGTTATATCATGGGAGAAAGCCGTGCATTATCTTCTGTCAAGACGGAGCTTGATTTGCGCGGGGAAACTGTTGAGGATGCACTTTTGCTTGTTGACAAATATCTTGATGATGCGGCACTGGCTCACCTTGAAACAGTTACTATTATACACGGAAAGGGCACAGGCGCGCTTCGTTGTGCCATCGGCGATATGCTCCGCCACCACCCCCATGCACGCACCTACCGCCTCGGGAAATATGGTGAGGGTGAGGCAGGGGTAACTGTGGTGGAGATAAAGTAAATTTGATAAGAATCGAGAAAAATTTCGTCATAATAGCCCGCATTATGTCATAAAATGTGTTGACAGTAATTTTTTGCAATGTTATAATAAATTATTATAGGTAAAATGGGAGGTTTTCTAATATGAAAAACAAGTATTTGCTTGGTGTTTTGGAAGATGTTAAGAAGAAAGATGCCAACGAGCCTGAATTTATCCAGACAGTGACAGAGGTTCTGGAGAGCTTGGAGCATGTTGTTGAACAGCGCCCCGACCTTGAAAAGGCAGGTATCTTTGAAAGAATGGTTGAACCTGAGAGACAGATTATTTTCCGTGTTCCTTGGGTTGATGACAATGGTAAGGTTCAGGTTAACAGAGGTTACCGTGTACAGTTCAATGGTGCAATCGGACCTTTCAAGGGCGGACTTCGTTTCCATCCCTCAGTTAACCTTTCTATAATCAAGTTCCTCGGCTTTGAGCAGACCTTTAAGAACAGCCTTACAGGTCTCCCCATCGGCGGTGGTAAGGGCGGCAGTGACTTCGACCCCAGAGGCAGATCAGACGGCGAAATCATGAGATTCTGTCAGAGCTTTATGACAGAGCTTTACCGTCATATCGGTCCTGACGTTGACGTTCCCGCAGGTGACATCGGCGTTGGCGCAAGAGAGATTGGATATCTCTACGGTCAGTATAAAAAGATTAAGGGCTGCTGGGAGAACGGCGTTCTCACAGGTAAGGGACTTTCATACGGCGGTTCTTTAATCCGTCCTGAGGCTACAGGCTACGGTGCTACATATTATGCATGCGAGGTGCTTAAGCATTTCGGAGAATCTATCGAGGGTAAGACTGTTGCAATTTCAGGCTTTGGTAACGTTGCATGGGGTGTTGCTGCAAAGGTTAGCCAGCTCGGCGGTAAGGTTATTACAATTTCCGGTCCCGATGGCTACGTATATGACCCCGATGGCGTAACAACTCAGGAGAAGATTGATTTCATGCTTGAGATGAGAGCATCAGGCCGTGACCGTGCGCAGGATTACGCAGACAAGTTCGGTTGCCAGTTCTTTGCAGGTGAAAAGCCCTGGAGCGTTAAGGCAGACATCTGTATGCCCTGTGCTACACAGAACGAAATCGGTATCGAAGAAGCTAAGAAGATTATCGCAAACGGTACTAAGTACTATATCGAGGTTGCTAATATGCCCACAACAAATGAGGCAGTTGCACTTCTTAAGGACAGCGGTCTTATCGTAGGACCTTCTAAGGCAGTTAACGCAGGCGGTGTTGCAGTATCTGCACTCGAAATGGCTCAGAACTCAATGCGTTACAGCTGGTCAGCAGAAGAAGTTGACGAGAAGCTTAAGGGTATCATGGCTAACATTCATAAGGTAAGCGTAGACGCTGCTGAAGAATACGGCCTTGGTTACGACCTTGTAGCAGGTGCTAACATCGCAGGCTTCAAGAAGGTTGCAGAAGCAATGCTCGCATACGGCATCTGATAAATACAGAAATTAAGAATTGATGAAAAATCCGCAAGTTTCTTGCGGATTTTTCAGATATAATAAAGGTGATACTTATGAATAAACACGAAAGTCTTGCTTGTAAATATTTTACTGACGGTTATAACTGCGCGCAGGCGGTTTTTGCCGCTTTTGCGGAAGAAATGGGTATGGATGAAAAAACCGCACTTCGTATGTCCTCAGCCTTTGGCGGTGGTATGGGCAGACTCAGGGAGGTTTGCGGTGCTGTAAGCGGTATGTTTATGGTACTGGGAACACTCTACGGATATGACGAGGCGGAGAATGATGATGCAAAAAAGGAACTGTACACCCGCGTGCAATCCTTGGCAGCACAGTTTCGTGAGGAATACGGCAGTATTATCTGTCGGGAGCTTATCGGCGCAGACGGTGCAGAAAAGCCCACCCCCACTCCCCGCAACCCCGAGTTTTATAATAAACGTCCCTGCCTTGGCTTCGTGGTAAGCGCGGCGAGGATATTGTCAGAATTCATCGAAAACCAGAAGTAAATAAAAAAATAAAGCTACATTATTGTAGCTTTATTTTTTTATGAGGTCTGTGCATTTTATCACATTCTTAAAATAGTCCGGTTATTTTTCCATCTTTATCCACATCAATCTTTTCCGCTGCAGGAACCTTGGGGAGTCCGGGCATCGTCATTATTTCACCTGTCAATGCCACTACAAAGCCTGCACCTGCACTTACCTTTACATTACGCACTGTAACGGTAAAGCCTTCGGGGGCACCTAGCTTTGTCATATCATCGGAAAAACTGTACTGAGTCTTTGCCATACATACAGGCAGCTTTGAGAAACCAAGGTCGGCGAGTGTCTTAAGCTGCTTTTGTGCGTTTTTGTCGAAAACCACACCGTCACCGCCATAAACACGCTTTACAATTGACTCAATCTTTTCCTCCAGAGAAAGCTCGTCCTCATAGCAGAATGAAAATTCATTTTCCTCCTCACAAAGGCGAACTACTTCCTCAGCCAGTTCAATTCCGCCATCGCCGCCCTTTGCCCATACATCTGACAAAACGACGTTTACACCGAGCTCCTTACACTTTTCTATAATAAGCTCGATTTCCTTGTCTGTATCTGTGGGGAACTTATTGACTGCTACCACAGAGGGAAGCTTGTAAACATTTTTAATATTTGAAACGTGGCGCAGAAGATTGGGAATACCGCGAAGCAGAGCCTGGGTATTTTCCTCACCCAATTCTGTTTTCAAAGCACCGCCGTGCATTTTAAGTGCGCGTACTGTTGCGACTATTACCACTGCGGAGGGCTTAAGCTTTGCGTAACGGCACTTTATATCCAGAAACTTTTCAGCACCCAAATCGGCACCGAAGCCTGCCTCTGTTACGGCATAATCGCCCAGCTTCATTGCCATCTTTGTAGCGATAACACTGTTGCAGCCGTGTGCGATATTTGCAAACGGACCACCGTGAACAAATGCAGGTGTTCCCTCGAGAGTCTGTACGAGATTGGGCTTAAGTGCATCCTTAAGGAGTGCAGCCATAGCACCATGCGCCTTAAACTGACCTGCCGTTACAGGCTTCTCATCATAGGTATAGCCCACGATGATTCGTGAAAGCCTGTCCTTTAAATCCTCCAGAGAATTTGCAAGGCACAGCACAGCCATGATTTCAGATGCAACGGTAATGTCATACCCATCCTCACGCGGAACGCCGTTAACCCTGCCGCCCAGACCGTCCGTAACATAACGAAGCTGTCTGTCATTCATATCAACACAGCGCTTCCATGAAATTCTGCGCGGGTCGATGTTAAGGCTGTTTCCCTGATATATATGGTTATCAAGCATGGCTGCCAAAAGGTTATTTGCAGCACCGATTGCATGGAAATCACCTGTGAAATGCAGGTTTATATCCTCCATGGGAACAACCTGTGCCCAGCCGCCGCCTGCTGCACCGCCCTTGATTCCGAATACAGGACCAAGTGACGGCTCGCGCAGGGCAACTATAACATTCTTGCCGATTTTACGCATACCGTCGGCAAGACCGATTGTTGTGGTTGTCTTACCCTCACCCGCAGGGGTGGGGGTAATTGCTGTCACCAAAATCAGCTTACCCTCTTTTTCAGTGCTTTCATTAAGCAGCGATAAATCAACCTTTGCCTTATATTTTCCGTATTGCTCCAGATACTTGTCCGCAACTCCTGCGGTCTTGGCAATTTCGGTAATTGGCTTCATTTCAACAGATTGAGCAATTTCAATATCGCTTTTATACATTAAAATCAGTCCTTTCCGACGCTTGACTTAAGTGTTACGTCGTGGTAACCGCCCTCGACAATACTTGTCGCGGAAACAAGAGTGATTTTTGCATTTTTCTGAAGCTCAGGTATTGTCAGCACACCGCAGTTACACATGGTTGAAGAAACCTTGTACAAGCTCTTTGCCACGTTGTCCTGAAGTGAACCTGCATAAACAACGTAGGAGTCAACGCCCTCCTCAAAGGAAAGCTTCGCCTTACCGCCGAGGTCATAACGCTGCCAGTTGCGGGCACGGTTACTTCCCTCTCCCCAATACTCTTTAACATAAGTTCCGTTGATGTTGAGCTTGGGAGTGGGGCTTTCATCAAAGCGGGCAAAATATCTGCCCAGCATCAAAAAGTCTGCACCCATAGCCAGCGCCAGTGTCATGTGATAGTCATGCACGATACCGCCGTCTGAGCAAATGGGAATGTAGATACCTGTCTTTTCGTAATATTCATCACGCGCAGCAGCAACCTCGATAACGGCTGTTGCCTGACCGCGGCCGATACCCTTTGTTTCACGGGTGATACAGATAGAGCCGCCGCCGATACCAACCTTGATAAAGTCTGCACCTGCTTCTGCGAGGAACATGAAACCGTCGCGGTCAACTACATTACCTGCACCGACTTTCACATCGTCACCGTATTTTTCACGGATAAATGCAATTGTCTTTGCCTGCCATGCAGTGTAACCCTCGGATGAGTCGATACAAAGCACGTCGGCACCTGCCTCAACAAGGGCGGGTACACGCTTTTCGTAATCCAGTGTGTTAATACCTGCACCTACAAGATAACGCTTCTGGTCATCAAGCACCTCGTTGGGATTGCTCTTATGTGTGGAGTAGTCCTTTCTGAAAACGAAGTACTTAAGCTCGTTTTTAGAGTTGATAATGGGGAGAGAATTGAGCTTATTCTCCCAGATAATATCATTTGCTTCCTTTAATGTTGTGTTTTCGGGAGCACAGATAAGCTTTTCAAAAGGAGTCATAAACTCAGAAACCTTAACATCTGTAGACATTCTGCTGATACGGTAATCACGACTTGTAACAACGCCGAGAAGAACGCCGTTTGCACTGCCGTCAGCAGTAACTGCCATCGTGTTGTGTCCTGTCTTTTCAAACAGCTCCAGAACATCTGCCAGTGTATCGTCAGGCTTAAGGTTACTGTCGCTTACAACGAAGCCTGCCTTATATCCCTTAACGCGGGCAACCATAGCAGCCTCATCCTCAACGGACTGAGAACCGTATATAAAGGAAATTCCGCCCTCTTTTGCCAGAGCAATAGCCATCGTATCGTTAGATACAGACTGCATGATTGCTGAAACAAGCGGGATGTTAAGGCTGTATTTGGGCTCTTCCCCCTTTTTGAACTTTACCAGAGGTGTTTTAAGACTTACATTGGCGGGAATACAGTCGGGACCGGTGTAGCCGGGAACGAGCAGATATTCGCTGAATGTACGTGAAGGTTCGTTAAAATAATATGCCATGGTTATATCTCCCCCATAATAAAATTTTATAGTATTTTTGTTATTATACAACAATTCGCGCCCTTTTTCAAGATATAATCGCATTTTTTATTTCAAAAAAACGCTGCAGGTTGACAAATGGGAATTATATGGTATAATTGTATGCGTAGAAATCTATTTTCTGCAAATATACAATTTATAAGGAGTGAATGTCCTGATGGACGGGAGTCTACCAATTTATGTGTTGGTACTAATTGTGCTGATTGCGCTTTCGGCGTTTTTCAGTGCATCGGAAACAGCGTTTGCATCGTATAATAAGATGCGTATGAAAAGTGAGGCGGAGGATAAAACCGGCAGGCCTGCCAGAAGGGTTTTGAATCTTGCTGAAAATTACGAAAAATTGATTTCCACAATACTTATCGGAAATAATATAGTAAATATAGTTGCGACATCTATCGCAACCATCCTTTTCACACATCTTTTGCCCGGTAATGAGGCTGCAGCAGCGACTATCTCAACTGTTGTGATGACCCTTGCCGTGCTGATATTTGGTGAAATCACACCCAAGACGGTGGCAAAACGCACAGCGGACAACTTTGCAAAGCGTGTTGTCGGAACTCTGGAATTTTTGGTGAGCGTATTTACACCCTTTACATTCCTGTTTAATCTGTGGCAGCGTTTTGTGCTGCGTTTCCTCAAAACGGACGAGGAAGTGTCCGTAACGGAGGAGGAGATTATCACCGTTGTAGAGGAAGCGGCAAGTGACGGCGAAATTGACGAGCAGGAGAGCGAGCTTATAAAGAACGTGATAAAGTTCAGCGACCTTGACGTTAACGATATTCTGACACCCCGTGTAGATGTCGCGGCAGTTGATATTACATGGGACAGGGAGCGTGTTGCATCGGTATTTGCCGATACGGAGTTTTCAAGACTCCCTGTTTACGAGGAAAATGTGGACAGCATTGTAGGTATATTGTATCAGAAGGACTTTCATAACAATGCCGATACCCCTATATCAGAACTTGTTAAGCCTGTGAAATTTATCTTCTCATCAATGAAGATTTCGCGCCTTTTAAAGCTGTTTCAGGACAGTAAATGCCACATGGTCATTGTAAATGACGAATATGGCGGAACAGAGGGCCTTGTAACACTGGAGGATGTCATAGAATCTCTGGTGGGTGAAATTTATGACGAGCATGACGAGGTTGTGGAGGAAATTGTACAGATATCCGAAAACAGATACCGTGTCCTTGGCAGCACCAGTATAGATAAATTTCTGGAAACCTTTGAACTGGAGCTTGAGGAGGAGGACGACGATTCCGACATTACTACTGTCAGCGGTTTTGCTGCACACAATTTGGAAAAAATCCCCGATGAGGGCGATTCCTTTGAACATGAAAACCTTAAGATAACTATTACCAAGACAGACAGCAATCGTGTTTTAGAGGCTGTTATAGATGTTTTTGAAAAGGAAACTCAGTCTGAGGAGTGACGGTTATAAAGAAGCTTATTAAATTTATTTTTGATGTTATAAGCCGTTCTGTTAAGGATAGCATAGGTGCGTATTCCGCGCACGCGGCGTTCTTTATGACGGTATCGTTCATCCCGCTTATCATGCTGCTTATCAGTATGATAAAATTCTTCCCTGCTGAGGAGGCGCACCTCTTAAGCCAGATTGTATCGGTGTTTCCCAAGGGGGCGCAGGGACTCGTATCCTCGTTGATAACAGAAGCATATGATAAAAGTGGTACCGCTGTGATTTCGATTACGGCGGTTTCTACTCTCTGGGCGGCATCAATCGGTGTATTCTCCCTCGTCAGGGGGCTGAACCGTGTATATTGCGCCGACGAAACGCGAAATTATATCGTGCTTCGGTTTATGAGCATGATTTATACACTGCTTGTGCTTGTGCTTTTGGTGTTGTGTTTAGGATTTCTTGTTTTTGGTAATACTATAGCTGAGGGGTTGATTCGCCTTGTCCCGCGGTTTTTTAATGTCGCGTTGATTGTATTGAGCCTGCGTATGATAGTGGGTATCGCGGTGTTAAGTGCGTTTTTTCTGCTGATGTACACCATCGTGCCTAACAGAAAGGTCAGGCTGATTTCCCAATTACCCGGTGCATTGGTCAGCGGTATCGGGTGGGCAGGCTTTTCAGCGGTATTTTCCTATTACTATGAAAACCTTGCCGATTATTCCTACGTTTACGGCAGCTTATCGGTACTGGTGTTCTTTATGCTGTGGTTGTTTTTCTGCATTTA
>SVJI01000033.1 GCA_015069065.1 Oscillospiraceae bacterium
TGCGATTTCCTTACCGCAAAAATGAAAATACCCTTTTCCCTTTGCTACATACAAAAGCTGATAATCACGTCTGCCAAAAGGTCTGTCTGTCAGGAAAGATGGCCTGTTTCTGAATTTGAAAAAGCCGCAGCTCGTTACAGTAAGCGCCCTTGTTACATCAACTAAGTCTGATAAAGAATTGTGCAGGTATGCTACATTCGTGTACATGACTTTCCTCCCACAATATAATAATCTTATTATATACATAAAAATGCAAAGCTTCAAGTAAAATGTATCATTTTGTGCATGAATTGTATAAAAATATTTATGGCTTGCCATAAAACAGGATGATAGAATGATAATAAATAGCAAAGGAAATTTATTGGGGGCACTGATATGATATATGAACAGATAGACCGCCTGCTCTCCTACGGGCTTATGACAGGACTCATAGAACAAAGCGATAAAATCTATGTCAGAAACAGACTTTTATCTGCACTGCGGCTTGATTCCTATGAAGAGACAGGGGCGCAATGCACAAATATTGATGAACTTGAAGAAATACTTGAATCCATAAATGACTATGCTGCCCAAAACGGCTTGCTTGAAAATGACAGTATAGTTTACAGGGATATTTTTGACACAGGAATTATGGATATTCTGACGCCATATCCCTCAACGGTGATTGACAACTTTAATGCTCTTCGCCAAAAATCATCCAAGGATGCCACCGATTATTTTTATGCCCTTTCATGCAACAGTAATTACATAAGGCGTTCAAGGATAAAGAAAGATGTA
This sequence comes from Oscillospiraceae bacterium, assembly GCA_015069065.1. GTDB lineage: Bacteria > Bacillota > Clostridia > UMGS1883 > UMGS1883 > UMGS1883. Next base: position 778 of record SVJI01000033.1, read on the forward strand.
AAATGGACAGTTGATTCACAGTATGGGGAGATAGAGATAACTATTAACCGTTCAAAACCTGAGAAAGACCCAAAGGCAATTGCAGCGGCAAGGCTCAGCAAACAGTCCTCCTACCCGAAATGTCAGCTTTGTATTGATAATGAGGGGTATGAGGGCAGGGCAAACCACCCTGCAAGGCAGAATCACAGAATTATTCCCGTTGACATATGCGGTAAAAAATGGGGATTCCAGTATTCTCCGTATGTTTATTACAATGAGCATTGTATTCTGCTCAACAGTGAACATGTTCCGATGGTAATTGATAAAAGCGTATTTTCAAAACTGCTTGATTTTATCAAACAGTTCAATCATTATATGATTGGCTCCAACGCGGATTTACCCATTGTAGGAGGCTCTATCCTTTCACACGAGCATTTTCAGGGCGGTAATCACATGTTTGCCATGCATAAGGCAGAAAGTGAACGTTTTTACGAAATATCAGGATTTGAAGATGTTGAAGTAAGTACACTCAAGTGGCCTATGTCTGTTATAAGACTTAAATCCGAAAATGCCGATGAAATTGTGGAATTATCGGATAAAATTCTTACAAGCTGGCGGAAATATACCGATGAAGATGCATTTATCTTTGCTGAAACTGACGGAGAAAAGCATAACACAATTACTCCCATTGCAAGTATGGCAGATGGAAAATATGTAATGGACTTAGTTCTCAGAAACAATATTACTACACAGGAGCATCCGCTGGGTGTATATCACCCTCATGCAGAGCATCATCATATAAAGAAAGAAAACATAGGACTTATTGAGGTAATGGGACTCGCGGTGCTGCCGTCAAGACTTGTTGAGGAATTGGATGCTGTTGCAGATGCAATTATCAGCGGGGCTGATATGAGTGTAAATGAAAAGACCGCATCACATAAAGAGTGGGCGGAGGAAGTGGTGAGGAATCACCCTGAAATAGACAGATGTGATGTTGCAGAAATTCTTAAGCAAGAGGTAGGAAAAGTCTTTGTCAGCGTATTGGAGCACGCGGGCGTTTATAAACATGACGAAAACGGAAGAAAAGCGTTTGATAAATTCATAAATCAGATATAAGGATGGTGGAATATGTCTGTTATTAAAGAAAAGCTTGCTGATTATAACGGCAAGGAGGTTTATGTATATACTCTCGACAATAAAAATGGATTATCAGCACAGATACTCAATTACGGCGGTATAATAAAGAGGCTTGTTTATAGAGGTGTCGATGTGGTGCTTGGCCGTGATACCATGGATGAATACCTGAATAATGACGGGTATTTCGGTGCCATTATCGGCAGAAATTCAAACCGTATAGAAAACTCGGAATTTGAGCTTGGCGGAAAGATATATAGGCTTAACAGTAATGCCGGCAGAAATAATCTTCATGGAGGAAATGTCGGATTTGATAAAAAGGTTTGGAAAGCCGAGATTGTTGATGCAGAAGAACCGTCTCTGATTCTTACTTATGTAAGTCCTGACGGGGAGGAGGGCTTCCCCGGTGAGGTAAAGGTCAGTGTTACATATACCCTGACAAGTGATAACAGCATCACAATTCATTACGAGGGCGAAGCAGATCAGGATACAGTTCTCAATATGACAAATCATTCCTATTTCAATATGAACGGACATTCCTCGGGATGTGTAGACGGTCATAAATTGTGGATAGACAGTGATTTTTACACACCTAATACCGAGGAGTGTATGCCGTGCGGTGAAGTTTTAAGTGTGAAAGGAACTCCGTTTGACTTTAAGGCAGATGAGACTTTGGGAGAGAAGCTCGCATCTTCTTACAGGCAGGTAAAAATGTTTGGCGGATTTGACCACAACATTATCCTTAACGGACGGGGTTACAGGAAAGTAGCCTGCTTTACTGGGGATAAGAGCGGTATTTCCATGGAAATTTATACGGACAGAAGCGGAATGCAGCTTTATACAGGAAATGGGATTGAAGAGGGTCGTGTGTGCAAGGATAATGCGCTCTATGGTAAGCACGGTGGCGTATGCTTTGAAACACAGGCATTTCCCAACAGCCTGAAGTTTTCGCATTTTCCCGATGCAATTATCAAAAAAGGCGAAAAGTATGATACATTAACAGCATATAAGTTTATATAACAGGGAGGGATAATAATGGAATTGAATGAGATGAAAAAGCAGTTTACAGAGCTTTACGGTGACGGAGAAATGCGGGTATTTGCTTCTCCGGGGAGAGTGAATCTTATCGGTGAGCATATCGACTATTGCGGTGGCTGTGTTATGCCGGCGGCACTCACGATGAAAACCACTCTTATTGCCAGAAAAAGAGATGATGATATAATTCGCCTTAAGGCAACAGACCTTGATATAATGGTGGAAACACGTATCAGCGAGATGCACAACCTCAAAGGTAAGCTTAGGTGGGGTGATTATCAGATTGGTGTTGCTCTGGAGCTTATGAATGACGGGTATGAAATTTGCGGATGTGACCTGCTTTATGACGATACTGTTCCTCACGGAGGCGGACTTTCATCCTCTGCAGCCATAGAGGTGTCAACGGCTATATGCTTTGCAACATTTTCAAATGAGAAGAAAGGCATCTCAAAGGAGCTTGATATGATTGAGATGGCACTCATTTCCCAGCGCGCGGAGCATAATTTTATCGGAGTAAAGTGTGGAATTATGGACCAGTTTGCATCGGCGATGGGAAAGGCAGACCACGCTGTTTATCTGGATTGTGCGACTCTTAAATATGAGCATATTCCCCTTAAATTAAACGACAGCAGTATAGTCCTTACAAATACTAATGTTAAACATTCGCTTGGAAGTTCAAAATATAACGAGAGAAGAGCCGAGTGTGAAGAGGGGCTTAACGCACTGAAAACTGTTCTGCCTGATATAACCCAGCTTGCAGACGTAACGATAGAACAGTTTGAAAAGAATAAAGATGTAATTAAAAATGAAACCACACAAAAACGAATCAAACATGTGGTTTATGAGTGTGACAGAGTCCGCAAAAGTGCAGAAGCTATGAAAAATGACGATATAGCGCTTTTTGGACAATATATGGATGAGTCACACGATTCCCTCCAGTACGATTATGAGGTAACTTGTCCGGAACTTGATTTTGTTGTATGTATGGGAAGAAAAATAGACGGTGTACTTGGTATAAGAATGACCGGTGCAGGTTTTGGCGGTTGTACAGTTGCAATCATCAAAAACTGTGCAGTTGATAAATATATTGAAAGAATAGGCGTAATCTTTGAAGAAAGATTTGGTCACAAGGCATCATTTTATGTGACAAGTACAGGTGACGGCGGTCGGGAAATCCGCTGAGAAAAGGAATGAATGAAAAATTATTGATATTTATGGGGCAAAAAAGTGTGACTGATGTCACACTTTTTTGCCTTTACAGACATGGTAAAATATGTTACTATATATTGGGGTGAAAAATATGATTTGGGAATATCTGCGTGAAGAAGAATTCAAGGATGCTATAGAAAAATCAAAAGGAGTATGCGTTGTGCCGATAGGCTGTATTGAAAAGCACGGACAACATATTCCCATAGGGACTGATTCTATATTGGCAACGGAGATTGTGCGGCGTGCAGCGGAAAGGGAAGCCGTGTGCGTTTTCCCAACCATGCATTTCGGCGAAAAAACAGGCGCAGGTGAGTTTGCCGGCACAGTAATATTAAGCAGTGAACTTAGACTTAAATTACTTGAAGAAATTTGCGGCGAGATATACAGGAACGGCTTTCGTAAAATTTTACTGTTTAACGGTCATGGGGGTAATCAGGCAATGCTCTCCCATTTTGTACGGAGTACACTCTATGAGGATAAGGGATATCTTATCTATGATTATGCGCCCGGTGCTGATTTCCCGACACCCAACAAGCTTCTCTCTGGAAATTATGGGCATCTTACCAATGAGGACAGGGAAATTCTGAAATCCTACGTGGAGCAGAAAAAACGCTACGGTCACGCGTGCTTTATAGAAACAGGATGGATATATGCAAGTCACCCGCATCTTGTGCGGCTCGATAAAGCAGGGGAAGAGAGTGGCAGCTCAACCCACAGATTTGATGAATTTACAAAAAGGAAGATAAATTCTCCCTTTGCATGGATGGCAAACTACCCCAATTCCTATGCAGGAGATATGCATGATGGTATGAATGAACATATTGCCGCGGCAATGATGGAATATTCGGTTGCAAAAACTGCCGAGGTGTTTAGTTTTCTTAAAAATGAAACTGTATCGGAAGAGTATTACAGGGAATGGAAAAGCAAACAGAAGAGATTTTGATATGTTGTACAGCCGCCGCAAAATTTGTTTATGCGGCGGTTTTGTATATGAATAAAATGTTAATTTTTGAGTATGAGGAGATAACTTTAGTATATAGATTGACTTGAAGTGAGATTTGTGGTAAAATATACAAGGATTAAAATGCGTAATTTTGGGCACAATCTTGCAGATGGTGAGGTTATGATATTATGAAAAAAAAGAGAAGAAGAAAAAAAAGAGTGCTTCGCGCTTTAAAGGGAGCGCTGTTGTCAGTGCTTTTGATTTGCGCTGCATTCAGCGGTATATATTGTGCGAAGCTTTATACAACCCCTTACAGCAGCATTGTCGATAACTTCGCAGAGGGCACTTTGACAGAGGTTAGGATTTCTCAGGAAAAGTGTAATATACTTGTCATGGGAACAGATAAAGAGGGGCTTAGGACAGATGTAATGATGCTGGTTCAGATTGACCCTGAAAAGCAAAAGGCAGTTGTAATGAGTATTCCGCGTGACACCCGCGTTAAGTACGCAGGGCGTTCCAGAAAAATTACGGAGGTACATTCCGTAGGGCATAAGAACGGCAAAAAGGGCAGTGAGGCAGCCATAATTGCAGTAAAGGAGCTTACAGAGGTTCCCATCAACCATTTTGTAAAGGTTAATTTTGATGCGTTCAGCGATTGTATAGACGAGCTTGGCGGTGTGGAATTTGATGTGCCGCAGAGAATGCGTTACAAAGACCCTTATCAGGACCTTAATATTAACCTGCAGGCAGGAATGCAGCATCTTGACGGAGATAAGGCAGAGCAGCTTGTGCGCTTCAGACAATATAAGAACGGCGACCTTGACAGAATAAAGGTTCAGCAGAATTTCATCCATGCTCTTGCAGAACAGAAACTGCAGATGAAGTATATCGGTAAAATTGACGATATTTACAGAATAGTTGCCGAAAACATGGAAACCTCCATGACACCGGGGGACATCGTTCAGTGCGGTATGCAGATGCTTTCAATCGGGACAGGCAATATTGAAACAATTACCATGCCCGGAACGCCTCAGGATATTGGCGGAGGCTCCTATGTAATTCCCGATTATAAAGGACTTGAAAGTATCAGAACGTCTGTATTTGGTTATGATGAAAACGAAAAGGATATATAATTTGGAATATCTTTAAAAAAATGTAAAAAAATACTTGCATTGGTAAAGATAAAACGATATAATAATACTGATATGCAAAAAGCATGGTAAAGGGGTATAATATGGCTGAAAATGTTAATGTAAAAATTACAATGAACGGCGGCGGTGAAATAGAGTTGGAGTTATATAGTGACATCGCTCCGGAAACAGTCGCTAACTTTAAGTCACTTGTGGAGGAGGGCTTTTATAACGGTCTTACCTTTCACAGGATTATAAAGGGATTTATGATTCAGGGCGGTGACCCGCTCGGTAACGGCATGGGCGGAAGTGATAAGTGCATTAAGGGCGAGTTTGCCATGAATGGATTTAATAATCCTCTGCGTCACACACGTGGTGTAATTTCCATGGCGAGAAGTCAGAACCACAACAGTGCATCGAGTCAGTTTTTCATCATGCATGAGGATGCGCCCCACCTTGACGGAAACTATGCCGCATTCGGTAAGGTTACCAAGGGTATCGAAATAGTTGACGAAATCGCAGACACACCGGTAGGATTTGACGGACAGTCTCCTGTGGTAACCCCTGTGATAGAATCAATTACAATTATCTGAGTTATTAAATAATTTTTATTATTTATATATTTTTTTAAACACGAAAGGATGTTTCAAAATGGCAGTAAAAGTTGCAATTAACGGTTTTGGACGTATCGGCCGTCTGGCATTCCGTCAGATGTTCGGTGCAGAGGGTTATGAGATAGTAGCTATCAACGACCTTACAGCTCCTAAGATGCTCGCGCATCTTCTCAAGTATGACTCTTCTCAGGGAAGATATGACGGTCATACTGTAACAGCAGGAGAGGACAGCATCACAGTTGACGGTAAGGAAATTAAGATTTATGCTATCAAGGATGCTAAGGAATGCCCCTGGGGCGAGCTTAACGTAGACGTTGTTCTTGAATGTACAGGTTTCTACTGCTCAAAGGAAAAGTCTCAGGCTCATATAGATGCAGGTGCTAAGAAAGTTGTTATTTCTGCTCCCGCAGGTAACGACCTTAAGACAATCGTATTCAGCGTAAATGAAGATACTCTTACTAAGGAAGATACAATCATTTCTGCTGCATCATGTACAACAAACTGCCTTGCTCCCATGGCAAAGGCTCTTAACGATTATGCACCCATCCAGTCAGGTATCATGGCTACAATCCATGCTTACACAGGTGATCAGATGATTCTTGATGGTCCTCACCGTAAGGGTGACCTCCGTCGTGCTCGCGCAGGTGCTGTTAACATCGTTCCCAACTCTACAGGTGCTGCAAAGGCTATCGGTCTTGTAATTCCTGAGCTTAACGGAAAGCTTATCGGTGCTGCACAGCGTGTTCCTGTTCCCACAGGTTCAACAACTATTCTTACAGCTGTTGTTAAGGGTACAGATATCACTAAGGAAGGCATCAACGCTGCTATGAAGGCTGCTTCAAGCGAGTCTTTCGGTTACAATGAGGATGAAATCGTATCTTCTGATATCATCGGTATCCGTTACGGTTCTCTCTTCGATGCTACACAGACAATGGTAGCAAAGATTTCTGACGACCTTTACGAAGTTCAGGTTGTTTCATGGTATGACAACGAGAATTCTTACACAAGCCAGATGGTTCGTACAATCAAGTACTTCGCAGAGCTTGCATAAGTTAATAAGTTAGTATAAAAAATCGTCTGCACAAAAGTGCAGACGATTTTTTTATTGAATTTAATATTAAAGCGTGTGCGGCTCCATAAAGTCAAACTTTGTTGCCCTGCGCCGCATACGGACATTTTGCACAAGTCCTACTGCAATAAAGCACGTCACCAGATTACTTCCTCCATAGCTTATAAAAGGAAGGGGGATTCCTGTAATGGGGAGTAAGCCAAGACACATTCCGATATTCTCCAATACATGGAAAAACATCATAGAACCTACACCTATACATATCATTTCCCCGAATGTATCGTGTGAACAGCTTTTTGCGTTGTCAAAGCAACGATATACAATCAAAAGAAGCAGTGCTGCTATGAATATTGCACCAATCAATCCAAATTCCTCTCCAATTACGGAAAAGACGAAGTCTGTTTGTTTTTCAGGCAGATAGCCGTATTGAGTCTGAGGCCCTTTGAGATATCCGCGTCCCCAAATCATACCGCTTCCTATAGCAAGTTTCGACTGCAGTACATGATATCCGCTGCCGGTCGGGTCCTTCTCCGGAGAAAAGAGGGATATGATTCTGTTTTTCTGATATTCTTCAAGGAGGAACCATATTATCGGTGAAACGATTGCACCCAGAGAGCACACCCCGATAATATATTTTCGGTGAATTCCTGCAAAAAATAGTTCAAACGCAAAAATTATCACAAAAACAGTTGCCGTACCAAAGTCGGGCTGCATCAGTACAGGGAATACGTAACACAGTAAATGGAGTATAAGCCCTGCAAGCGTTTTGGGATTGTTAATACTGTCATACTTTTTTGAAATATGTAGCGACAGTGTCAGGATAAAGCAAATTTTTGCAATCTCAGATGGCTGAACTGTAATAGGTCCGAGCACCAGCCAACCCTGTGTTCCGTGAGAAAGCTTTCCTACTGCCAGAACCAGAATTAAAAGCCCCACGCCTGCGGCAAAAATCAGATATCGCAGCTTTTCAAAGTATTTGTAGCTGAAAAATATGACTCCTGTCATTGCACCCACACCAAGAATAAGTGCCGCACTTTGTACCAGTATGTATCGTATATGCGCGTCGAGAGCCCACGATGCACTGTTAATGACTAAGATACCCAGCACTGCTGCAAGCAGACTGCTTACAAGAAGAGTCATATCAATCTTGTCGGAAAAAAAGCTTGGTTTTTTCATTTGTTATCACCTGAGTTTAATTCTAACAGATTATGAGTTGATAATCAATGTTTTTTTACTGTCTTATTTTGTCGGAAGTAAAAGTAGGTAAGAAGAGTTGAATTTTCTCATTTATCGTGCTATAATGAGTGTGCAATTCATTTGAAATGAGAGACACCTGATTTATACACTGATTTTAACAATTTAGGAGATATTAGAATGAATGATTACAAACTAATTGCCTGTGACCTTGACGGCACACTTATGGCTTCAGACCTGACATTGAGCAAGGAAAATCACGATGCTATGAAGAAAATAGCAGAATTAGGAGTATTGATTGTGCCTGCAACAGGCCGTACAATCTGTGAAATGCGGGAGGTTTTTGATTTGCCCGAAATCCGTTATGTAATATATTCAAACGGTGCGGCAGTTTTTGATAAGAAAACAGGCAAGAGTATTATTTTAGGACTGGAGGGTGACACTCTCGGTTTTGTTTTCGACACTGTGCTTAAGTACGATACCTTTGTGGTAATTCATAAAGACGGCAAAACATATGCTGATAAAAAGAAAGCATCTGAGTTGCAGAAATATCACGTGAGTGTAAATGTAGAATATTTGGTGAATGAATACTGCACTTTAGTTGATGATTTTGAAGAACAACTTCCAAGCAGAGATGTTGAGAGTGTGGTGGTTTGTTTTTCGAATGGGGAGGATGTCGATGCCTGCCGTAAAATTCTCTCTTCAAATCCTGATTTGCGTATGGCGGAGGCTTGGGATTATAATCTGGAGATTTTTTTCAAGGATGCAGGAAAAGGCAGTGCGTTGAAAATTCTGGCTCAGAAACTGAATATGGAGCTTGATAATGTTATCTCTATAGGTGACAGTGATAACGACAGGCAAATGACTGTTATGTCAGGACTCGGACTTGTAACAGAAAATGGGTGTGATTCCCTCAAAGAGATTGCGGATAAGGTTATCTGCAGTAATGATGAACACGTGATGCGTTATGTTAAAAATCATTATTTCTCATAATAAAAAGGTGATGAGATGAATATAAAAAGTATTCTGTTGAAAAAGCGGGTAGTTATATTCTTTATAATTTTAATTATTGCGCTTATACTCGTTTTCGCCTTTGATGTGCGATTGAAAACAGTTACATATAATGTCAAAAGCTCTGAAATAAATGGAGAAATAAAGCTTGTCTTAGTAACGGATTTGCACTCCTGCTACTATGGAAAGAATCAAAGTAAGCTGCTTTGTGAAATGGAAAAGTATCAGCCTGATGCAGTGCTTTTGGGCGGTGACATCTTCGATGATGTGTCGGATGACACCAATGCCGAAATTTTCATTGATGCTCTGGCGGAAAAGTATAAAACATATTATGTGAGCGGAAACCATGAATGGTGGAGCAATAGAATGCAGAATATATTTAACCATCTTTCTGATAAAGGCGTAGTTGTCCTGAGGGGCAGCACAGATGTGCTGGAGATAGGGGAAGATATAATTACCGTTTCGGGGATTGACGACCCTGAGGTTAATACATATGAAAGCACATATTTAAACTGGGAAAAGCAGCTTGAGAGGGCAGGGGAGAGCATAGAGCAGAATTATCTTAATATACTGCTTACGCACCGCCCTGAATATGTGAAACAATATTTTGTGTATGATTTCGATGTTGTTATGGCAGGGCACGC
>SVJI01000034.1 GCA_015069065.1 Oscillospiraceae bacterium
GGGTATTGAAAATCAGTATGACGACAATAACTACTTCCTGAGTAAGAATATTCCACTTACAGAGAATGATTTAACCGAATTTCTCGAAGAATATGTAGGAAACGTTATGGATGATACCGAGCAGATGGATTTCAGAGAGGAATTTGAGGAAATTGTTATTAAGCTAAAGCTTTATTCAAGGCGAAGTGAAAATACTATAGGAATAAGCAAAATAAATCAGATTTTAGCAGAGAAGGATTTACCATACACAGTTAAGTCGGGTTATGTAAAGGGCGTGACCTCTTGGGAGGTTATCAGATGCAATCGTAAAAATATCGAAGAAAGGCATGATGCAGAATGAATAAGAAGCAGATGAAGCTTACCAATTTTTGCAAAGAGTTTGATGTGCCGAGAAGCACTGCATTAAAGTGGGTACACTCACAAGGATTTCCGGCATTTAACCTGTGCGGACATTGGTATGTTGATTTAGCGGCTTACTATGAATGGAGAAAGAATGAGCATATTCGGTCATATAAATATGCTTAAATGATTATATTAAAAAACTATCAGGAACAGTATGTGCCCTTATTTGCACATACTGTTCCTGAGGAAAGGAGGAGAATTGCTTGAAAAAGAGGGCGGACGGAAGATACTGTAAGCAGATACTCATAGGGTACAAACCTGACGGAACAAGAAGAATGAGAACCATTTACGGAAAAACTATTAAAGAAGTTGAAAAGAAATTAAGTGAAATTCACAAGCAGATAGATTTAGGAATAAATTTGTCGGATGATTTGACCGTCTGCCAATGGGGAGACACTTGGTTAAAGACCTTTAAGACAGATATAGCAAATAATACTTATGTGCGATATTCCGGGATAGTCAGAAATCAGATAAATCCTATAATTGGGGATTTACCTCTTACAGGAGTTAGACTTCACACATTACAGAAAATGATAAATGAATTGTCTGAGCAATATGCTCCTGCTACAGTTAAGAAAATAAAAGATGTTTTACACCAAATGTTTGAGCAGGCGGTAAGGTCGCAATATATTGCTATAAATCCGGCAGAGTGTATTGCAATTCCTAAATTTCATCAAAAGAACAGGGAGGTTATTAGTATGGAACACGTAAAAATCATAGAAGAATTTTGTAAGGATTACAAACACGGAACTTTTGTAATGACGTTGCTATATACAGGAATGAGGCGTGGTGAAATCTTGGCGTTGCGTGTTCAAGATATTGATTTTGAAAATGAAATGATCTTTGTAACTAAGGCAGTGGAGTTTATTTGCAATACTCCTAATATCAAGACTCCCAAAACACCTAAAAGCAACAGAGCAATCCCCATACTGAATCCCTTGATTCCTTATTTAAAGAAGGCTGTAGAAGGAAAAGAAAAAACTGAATTTGTATTTACGGGTTATGACGGGAATCTGTACACAAAGTCATCTATTCAAAGATTGTTTAAGGCCTTTAACAGAGATTATAACCGTTACATAAACAGATCTAAAGCTGAAGAGGAGCACGAAACAGTTCATTTTACGATGCACCAGTTCAGACATACCTTTTGTACAATGATGTATGATGCAGGAGTTGACGTAAAAACAGCACAGGATATATTGGGTCATAGCAGTGTCAATGTAACTTTGGATATATACACGCATCTTAGCAGAGAGAAAAAGAATATTAATATTGACAAGATGAATTCATATATTGAAAGTCAATTAAAAGCATAATAAAGCACAGTGAATCATAAAGAAATTCACTGTGCCTTGTTTTTTCAAAAAGCAAAAATGAAAATGTTTGACTTATAATTTCAAAACGGGTATAATAAGGATAGGTAGGTGGTTTATAGTGAATATAACTGAAAAAATCACAGAAGCGAAAGAACTTGAATTTGTTATATTTTGTATTGAGAATGTGGCGCAACAACTTAATGTCAATGCTGAAGTTGTATATAAAGGGTTGAGTGAGAGTAATATTATATCAGATTACATTGTACCTTGCTTTGAGGCATTGCACACTCAAAGCAGAGAGTACATTGTTGATGATATTCTGGAAGTTATGGAAGAAAGAGATGTAAAAATATGATTTTGTATCATGGTTCGTATATTGAAATTCAAAGACCTGAATTGAGTTTTTCCAGAGATAATGTTGATTTTGGAAAAGGGTTCTATACAACTCCCATATATGAGCAAGCCGTAAAATGGTGCGGAAAGTTTATACGCCGCAATAAGAATGGTGTTGTTTCTCGTTATGAGTTTGATGACAATGCGTTTGAAAAATTAAAAGTTCTCAATTTTGATACATATTCCGAAGAGTGGCTTGATTTTATTTTGGTATGTAGACAAGGTAAAGATAATACAGATTATGATATTGTCATAGGCGGTGTAGCAGATGATAAAGTATTCAATACCGTTGAACTTTATTTTGATAATCTTATTGACAAAGAAGAAGCTATAAAAAGACTGAAATATGAAAAGCCTAACCTGCAGGTTTGTTTAAGAACTCAAAAAGCAATAGACTATCTACGCTTTGAAGGGAGCGAAAATGTATGATGGCAAATCCCATATTGCTTCAAAAAAAATATTCAAGAATAGTGGGAATGTTCGCAAAGAATAATAATATATCTTTAGATAAGGCGTTAGATATGTTTTACACATCGCAAACATATAGGTTAATAGATGAAGGCGTTTCAGATATTCATTGTATGAGCGATGCATATCTTGCTGAAGAATTAGAGACTGAATATAGAAATAGTTAAAAAGGAGCTTCGGCTCCTTTTTATATGTGCTTTCATATTTGTTATAGGGGAATGGTTATGCTTATTTGAGCCCATAATAATTCATTATAGTCAGTCAAATGTTAGTCAAAAGTCAGTCAAATGGTAAAATTAAAGAGAATAACAGAAAATGCAAAAACGGCTTAACCCTATTGGTTAAGCCGTTTTTTAGTGGTGACCCCACGGGGAATCGAACCCCGGTCTTCGCCGTGAGAGGGCGACGTCCTAGGCCGCTAGACTATGGGGCCGTTTTTTGACTGCCTGTTTATTATAATACAAAAAGTGTTTCTTGTCAACATTTTTTTAGATGTTTTTCAAATAAATGTAGAATAAAATTATAAGTGCGTACTTGACAGAAACATATGTGTGTGGTAACATATGAATGTGTAAATATATGAATGGAGATGCATATAATGAGCAAACATAACCATGACGATATTTTAAATATTGTGCGTAATGAACTTCCAACTGATGAACTACTGTGTGATTTATCAGATTTATTTAAAATTTTTGGAGATACTACGCGGATGAAGATTCTGTTTTCGCTTTTTGAGTCAGAACTGTGCGTGTGTGCTATAGCAGAACTGCTTGGCATGGCGCAGCCTGCTATTTCGCACCAGCTTAAAGTACTTAAAACAAATAAGCTTGTAGATTGCCGCAGGGAGGGGAAAACGATTTTTTATTTTCTGGCTGATGGACATGTGCGTAGCATAATTGCCCAAGGCTTTGACCATTTAATAGAGGAAAGGAAGTGTGACATATAATGATAAAAAAATTTGAGGTATCAGAAATCGATTGCGCAGTATGTGCAGGGAAAATAGAGGATGCAATTAAAAAAATTGAGGGTGTAAAGAATGTAAACCTTAATTTTATTATGCAGACACTTACTGTCGAAGCGGACGAGGCAGATTTTAATTCATTGATAAATAAGATTATAAAGGCAGGCAGAAAAATAGAACGTAATTTTTCAATATCAGAGGTATAGTATATGAATAAACGTCAAAAGAAAACTCTTTTTAGAATTGTAATTGCGGCTTCTGTTTTTGTGTTTTCGATGTTTGCAGGTAAATTACCCATGTTGCAGATAATTCTCCTTTTTACGGCATATCTTGTTTGTGGAGGAGACATTCTGTTTACAGCTGTACGTAAAATTTTTACAGGACAAATATTCGACGAGGAATTTTTGATGAGTGCAGCAACAATCGGCGCAATTGCGTTAGGAGAGTATAACGAGGCTGTAATGGTTATGCTGCTCTATCAGACAGGGGAGCTTTTTCAAAGTGTGGCTGTAGGGAAGAGCCGCAAGTCAATAAAAGAACTAATGAAAATAAAACCTGATTATGCTACTTTGATTTTAGAAGATGGGGAGTTTAAGCTTCCGCCTGAAGAGATAAATGTAGGGGACATAATACTTGTATTGCCCGGAGAGAAAGTACCGCTGGATGGAGTTATAACAGAGGGAAGAACAAGTTTTGATTCTTCCTCACTTACAGGCGAGAGTATTCCGATTACGGCAGATTATGGTGACAGGGCAGTAAGTGGTATGATAAATCTGGAAAGCCCTGTTAAGATAAAGGTTACTGCACCGTATGAAGAAAGCACTGTTGCGAAAATTTTGCAGCTTGTGGAGCAGTCCGCAGCGAATAAATCGGTGTCGGAGAAGTTTATCACAAAATTTTCACGTAAATATACTCCCTGTGTATTTGCGGCGGCACTTATTACTGCGCTTATTCCACCGATAATGTTTGGTTTACCTTTTTCTGTATGGGTGAAGCGGGCACTTGTTTTTCTTATCGTTTCATGTCCGTGCGCACTTGTAATTTCTGTACCGCTTACTTTTTTTGGAGGAATCGGAGCGGCGTCCCAAAAAGGTATATTGATAAAAGGGTCAAATTACATTGAAAGGCTTTCAAAAACGCACTGCATAGCTTTTGATAAAACAGGGACTCTTACCTGTGGGAAATTTACTGTAACAGAGATAAACTCTCAGGGGATAGAAAAAGAAAAGCTCCTCGAGCTTGCGGCGATGGCTGAAAGTCACTGCGTTCATCCTATTGCAAAATCCATAGTAGAAGCCTATAAAGGTGAAATTGACAAAGCGCGTGTGAAAAACGTTACTATGGTAAGCGGCGGCGGGGTTATCGCTGATGTTGACGGAGAAAATATTCTTGCAGGAAATAGTAAATTTCTTAAGGATAACGGCATAGATATTGAGAATATTCAGGAGAATGGTACAATTGTTTATGTGGCAAAAGGCGGTAAATATATTGGCAATATTGTGATTGAGGATAAAGTGAAGAGTGATGCACTGCAGACTATAAAAGATTTGAATGATATGGGAATTAGAAAAGCGGTTATATTGACAGGTGATAATTATGGCGTTGCAAAAAAGGTTGCTGATAAGCTGGGTATAAAGAAGATATATGCAAGACTTCTTCCGCAGGAAAAGGTTGAAACGGCACTTGATATAAAAGAAACCGGGAAAGGAACGTTTGTATTTGTGGGGGATGGTGTGAATGATGCCCCAGTAATTGCATGTGCAGATGTAGGTGTTGCAATGGGTGCGCTGGGTACTGACGCAGCAATAGAGGCTGCTGATGTGGTTATTATGAATGATTCACTGTCAGCGCTATCTGATTTGATAAGAATTTCGAGAAGGACAATGAGTATTGTAAAACAAAATATTATTATGGCATTATCGGTGAAATTTGCGGTAATGATTCTCAGTGCAGCAGGGCTGGCAAATATGTATGGTGCCGTGTTTGCAGATGTGGGTGTAATGATAGTAGCGATACTTAACGCAATGCGTAATTTATTTGTTGTTTCGGGGAATAAATAGAAATGAAAAGAGGTTGTTACAAACGTAACAACCTCTTTGTATAATCTCAACTTTGGTTAATAAGGAGATTACTTATTTTTTGCGAAACATTCACTGCAGTAAACAGGTCTGTCGTTCTTGGGAACGAAAGGAACCTTTGCTTCGCCGCCGCATTCAGCGCAAACAGCAGTATACATTTCTCTGTTTTCTCTGAGAGATGCTTTCTTTGCAGCTCTGCAATCCTTACATCTCTGAGGCTCATTCTGGAAGCCTTTTTCAGCATAGAATTCCTGTTCGCCAGCTGTGAACACGAATTCCTGTCCGCAATCTTTGCAGACTAAAGTCTTGTCTTCGTACATTTTCGATCTCCTTATCTTTACCTATAAAAATATTTTTTACCCTACACGGTTACCACACCGTTTACAGGGCATATAGCAAATTTAATATCTGCAGACTTATTTGGGAGAGTTTGAGGAAATTTTTTCAAACTTCTTTTTAATGCGCTGCAGTGCATTGTCAACTGATTTGGAATCCTTGCCAATTGCTTTTCCGATGTTTGAATAACTGTAGCCCCTGAGATAGAGGGAGAGAACCAGTAACTCAAATTTGGAAAGTATGCGATTCATGTCTGAACCGAAAGAATCAGCCTTTTCTCTGTTTATAAGAATTTCTTCAGGATTCATATCTTCAGCCCGACCCAAAATCTCGCCGAGTGCAGAATCGTTATCACCATCAGAAACAGGCTTGTTTAAAGAAACATAAAAATTAAGAGGTGCATGCTTTCGTCTGTTGGCATTTTTTACAGCGGTTATTATTTGCCTGGTAACACATACATCTGCAAACGTCTTAAACGATACACTGCGCTCCAAACTGAAGTCCCTGACCGCCTTAAACAGACCAATCATACCCTCTTGAACAATGTCATCCCTATCAGCACCGACAATATAATACGAAAGAGATTTGCCACGCACAAAGACACGGTACTTGTCAAGCAAATAGTCAAGCGCCCTGTCATTACCCTGCTGTGCCAGAACAGCCAACTTTTCATCACTGAACGAGGCGAAGTTATCAAATGAATATTCTGTACTCATATTAACGCCTCCATATAACTATTATATTACCGTAAAAACTTAATGTCAAGAAAAAAATACTGTAAAATGCCGTGTGAATGGACATTTTACAGTATTTTTTTTGTCGAATTTTACCAAAAACTGCGATTTGGAGTTAATCCTCTAAATTATTAACCATCATTTCCTGAAATTCGTTTCTGCTCATGAGAACTTTTCTGGGCTTGCTTCCCTCATGAGGACCTATTATTCCTCTTTCTTCAAGCTGGTCTATAAGTCTGCCTGCACGTGAATAGCCAACTTTAAGCTTTCTCTGCAGGAGCGATGCACTTGCCTGACCGATTTCCACCACTATTTCAATTGCCTGCGGGAGAAGGTCATCTGCGTCTGAATCATCTCCGCCCGAGTGGTCTTCTGCGCCATTTTCTATATGCTCTATTATGTCCTCGTTGTAATGGGCGGTTGAATCGGATTTTACAAATTCAACAATTCTTTCTATCTCTTTATCTGATACAAATGCGCCCTGCAATCTCTGCGGCTTACTTGCGCCCATGGGAAGGAACAGCATATCACCTTTACCCAGGAGCTTTTCTGCACCGCCCATGTCGAGTATTGTACGGCTGTCAATCTGGCTGGATACGGAGAATGCAATACGGCTGGGAACATTTGCCTTAATAAGACCTGTGATTACATCCACAGACGGACGCTGTGTTGCAATTACCAGATGCATTCCGGCAGCTCGTGCCATTTGCGCCAGACGGCATATTGAATCCTCCACCTCATGGGGAGAAACCATCATCAAGTCAGCAAGCTCGTCGATTACAATTATAATCTGCTCCAGCTCGCGTTCACCGCTGAGAGCGGCATATTCATTATAACCTTTTATGTCGCGCACATTTGCAGTTGCAAACATACTGTAGCGCTTAACCATTTCCTGCACTGCCCAATTAAGAGCACCGGCTGCACGGCGTGGATCGGTTACCACAGGGATAAGCAGATGGGGAATTCCGTTGTAAACTCCAAGCTCTACAACCTTGGGGTCAATGAGGATAAGCTTTACCTGATTGGGGTCTGCTTTATAAAGAATGCTTGTGATGAGGGAGTTTATACATACACTCTTACCGCTTCCTGTTGCACCTGCGATAAGCATATGAGGCATTTTTGAAATATCACTTATAATAGGTTGTCCTGAAATATCCTTACCCATGGCAAAAGCCGTTTTGGATTTAAAAGAACGGAATTGCTCACTCTCTATTACATCTCGCAGACATACCATGGAGGTACTCTTGTTTGGAATTTCTATACCCACGGCAGCTTTCCCGGGAATAGGTGCTTCAATTCTTACCCCGAACGCAGCCAGATTAAGGGCAATATCATCAGCGAGATTTACAATCTTACTTACCTTTACACCTGCGGAGGGCTGAAGCTCAAATCTTGTGACACTGGGCCCCTTACTTACCTCCAGTACCTTTGCCTCTACACCAAAGCTTGCCAATGTATCAATCAGCTTTTTTGCCTGTGTTCTTAAATCCTCGGGTCTGTCCTGTCCGCCTGATTGCTTATTTTTAACGAGCAAGTCCACAGGTGGGAATGTGTAAGGTATGTAATCTGTTTCAATCTCTTCATCGGTAACTTCAATGGGGGAGGTATCCTCCTTTTTCTCTTCTACTCCGCCCGATTCCTCAAGTGCCATTTTCTTTATATTTTCTGGTATTTCAGCCTTATCGGCAGAGGGGGGTTCCTCTGTGCCTTTGCCTTTTTTGGCATCGTAGAGGTTTATCTTAAATTCAGTCTGTCCTGAGGGAGTATCTGTAACGATAGCAGACTCAATTTCAGGAGAAACTTCTTTTTTTCGCAGCTTCTTGGGTTTAGGCTGACTAACTTCCTCAATTCCGTTAATTTTAATAGAGTCCTCGCCGTGTTCCTGAGTAGAACTACGCTCGTTACGCATATTCCGTACGAAATCTGCTACAGAGGTTGAAATAAAACCGATAAAGCGTGAAATAGGCTCTGTCCCTGTTGCGGTTACGAAGCATACAAGCATAAGGCAAATCAGAATTATGCATGTGCCAATGTTTGATACGAGGGCGCGCAGAGGCAGTGACATTATGGCACCGATAATACCGCCAGAAACAAAGTTTTTTCCACCGTATATAGTTGTTTCTACCAAGGATGAGAAAAGTGAGTTAGAGCCTGTAAACAGGTGCGGATTAAGTGTAGTGTAGTAAAGAGTATGTAATCCACTGATGCATACAAGCCCCAGTGAGGCAAAAACATATCTGTGTACATGGGGAGCAAGAGTTCCCTTTATAAATGTATGAATTGTTGCTATAAGCAGTATAGCCGGAATACAGTAGCACACACTTCCCAAAAGAATAGAACCCAGCCCCTTAAGAAGTCTGCCTATTATTCCAAAAGCATTAAAGTAGTAGGAGAGAATAAAAACAACCGTTGCAAAAATAAGGCAGATAACACGTATTTCCTTTGAGGGATACTTCGCCTTAGAGGCTGTTTTGGTTGAGCGTGTTTTGACAGTTGATTTTGATTGCTGCTGAACAGGTTTTCTTCCTTCTAATTTTTTCCCTGACGGTGATAGCCCTTTTTTAGCACCGGAGGTTTTTTTCGTAGTAGTTTTTTTCATTTTCTGATGCATCCTTTTATATAGTAAAATTAAGTATTATCGCAAAAATACCTGCAAGAGTGCAGTAAATAGAAAAGTAGCTGAGCTTGCTTTTTTCCACAAGCTTCAGAAGGAATTTTATAGAGAAATAACCGCTGACAGCCGCAGTAATCATACCGACTGCAACAGGCATAAATGAGAGGGTCTGTGCCTGAGTGGAAACCATGTCCTTAATATCAAGTACCAATGCCCCCAATATTGCAGGGATTGACATAAGAAATGAAAACCTTACGGCGGTGGTCTTGTTGAGATTACAGAAAAGACCTCCCACGATGGTGCTTCCGCTGCGGCTTATACCAGGAAGCGTACCCAATCCCTGAAAACATCCTACGCAGAATGCACGCTTTACGGACATGTTTTCAAGGTCTATATTTCCGCCTGCCAGTCTTTCGCTGAGGAAAAGCAGAATGGCTGTAACTATAAGAAATATACCGATTTGCCAAAGCTGCGGGCTTTCAATGATATCTCCGAGAAACAGTGCAGCCACTACTGCCGGTAGTGTCGCTGCAACCAGCATAACAATAAGTCTGCGGTATGTAAATTCCCCGAGGCGAAGCCCTTTGCCTGTAAACAGGTCACCCAGCATTGCAAAAAATGCCTTTATCATTTCCCAGATGTCATTTCTGTAAACAATAAATACTGCGGCAAGGGTTGCTACATGTAAAAGTATATTAAAGGATAAAAGATTGGACGCCTCAGGGTCCATCCCCATGATTCTGCCTGCAATTGAAAGGTGTCCTGAGCTTGAAATGGGGAGAAATTCACTCACTCCCTGAATAAGTCCGAGTATAAATGCTTTTATAACCGTCACACAAAATCCTCCTATAATACATAATAATTTATTTTAACATATTTAAATTAAAAAATCTACCTTTTTATTCTTGTTTTATAAATAATTTTAGTTGTCTAAATTATACGTTTTGTGGTAAAATATAATTACGAAATGTAAAACAAGGAGAAAATATATGAAAATTGCTTTTTTTGATGCTAAACCATATGACAGGGAGTCTTTCGGGAAAATTGCAGATGAAAAAAATCTGAAAATCAAATATTTTGAAACTAAACTCAGTGAAGATACGGTGGAACTTGCCCACGGATACGATGCTGTGTGCGTGTTTGTTAATGATATAGTGAATAAAAATGTAATCGACCGTCTTTGTGAATTGGGAATAAAGGTAGTGGCGCTCAGGTGCGCTGGCTTTAATAATGTGGATATGAAGTATGCATTCGGAAAAACACATGTG
>SVJI01000035.1 GCA_015069065.1 Oscillospiraceae bacterium
ATGCAAAAGATATACATATCTTATTCCGTCGCAGAATGCGCGTGCAAATATAATTGTGTGCGACGGGGAAATAATAGGCGGAGATATTTCGGGAATAACCATTGACGGGATAATGCTGCCTCTTCAGAGAGAGCAGACTACCGATAAGTAAGGAGACAGAAGAATGCGCCTTGATAAATTTATAAGCGACGGAGCAGCGCTTACAAGAACACAGGCAAGAAAAATAATAAAGCAGGGAAGAGTAACTTGCGGTGAAACGGTTATAAAGGACCCTGCATTTCATGTTGATGAAAATGACGATATTTATATGGACGAGGATAAGGTGACATATAAAAGATTCATATATATAATGCTGAATAAGCCTCAGGGATATGTCAGTGCTACAGAGGATAAAAGGCAAAACACAGTTCTGCAGCTTCTTGATGAGTCTTATTCAAGGTACAAGCTTTTTCCCGCGGGCAGGCTGGATATTGATACAGAGGGATTTTTACTGCTTACAAATGACGGAGAGCTTGCACATAATTTGTTATCCCCCAATAAAAAGGTGGGAAAGACTTATTTCTTAAAACTGCAAAACAGTGTTTCGGATGAGGAAATAAGACAGCTTGAAGAAGGCGTAGATATAGGTGAATGTATTACAAAACCTGCAAAGGCACAAAGAATTTCGCCAAATGAAATAAAACTGACAATAACCGAGGGGAAGTTTCATCAAATAAAAAGAATGGCACAGGCAGTAGGAAACACTGTCGTTTATTTAAAACGCCTTTCTTATGGGCAGCTTTATCTGGATGAAAGCTTAAAAACAGGAGATTACAGGCTCCTTACAGAAAAAGAAATAGAACACTTATACAATGTTTACAAAAGAAAATAATTAAATTTGTGAAATAAGTGTATTTGAATTTTGGGACTACTGTGCTACAATATAATCAATGTAAAATGTATGTGTAGTATTAAATGTGCGCAAGTATTTTAGGAGGTCATAAAACATGGCAAGTTTACAGTTAAAAAACATTTATAAGAGATATGCCGGCGGCGTTACAGCTGTTACAGATTTCTCGCTCGACATCGCTGATAAGGAATTCGTTATCCTTGTTGGTCCTTCAGGTTGCGGTAAGTCCACAACTCTCAGAATGATTGCAGGTCTCGAAGAAATCAGTGAAGGTGAGCTTTACATAGGCGATAAGCTTATGAACGATGTTGCTCCCAAGGACAGAGATATTGCGATGGTTTTCCAGAACTACGCTCTTTATCCTCATATGACAGTTTTTGAGAACATGGCATTCGGTCTTAAGCTGAGAAAGACTCCAAAGGACGAAATCAAGAAGAGAGTTCAGGAAGCTGCACGTATTCTTGATATCGAGCACCTTCTTGAAAGAAAGCCTAAGGCTCTTTCAGGCGGTCAGCGTCAGCGTGTTGCTCTCGGTCGTGCTATCGTTCGTGAGCCCCTCGTATTCCTTATGGACGAACCTCTTTCAAACCTCGATGCTAAGCTTCGTGTTCAGATGAGATCTGAGATTTCTAAGCTTCATCAGAGACTTCAGACAACATTCATTTACGTTACTCATGACCAGACAGAGGCTCTTACAATGGGTACAAGAATCGTTGTTATGAAGGATGGTTTGATTCAGCAGGTTGATTCTCCTCAGGTTCTTTACAACTTCCCTGTTAATATGTTCGTTGCAGGCTTCATCGGTTCACCCCAGATGAACTTCTGTGATGCAGTAGTTGCAGAAGAGGCTGACGGACTTTATGTTAAGTTTGGTTCTAACAGCGTTAAGCTTTCTGACGAGAAGGCGGCTAAGGCTAAGGAATATATCGGTAAGACTGTAGTAATGGGTATCCGTCCCGAAGATATGTATGATGATGCAGATTCTCTCGAGAAGTTTGCTGACTACGTTATCAAGGCAGATGTTGAAGTTACAGAGCTTATGGGTGCTGAGACATACCTTTATGTAATAGTAGACGGCATGAATTTCATTGCTCGTGTTAAGCCCGACAGCACAGCTACAGTTAATACAACTATCAGCCTTGCTATCGACCCTGCAAAGATTCATATCTTTGACAAGGAAACAGAAAAGACAATCACAAACTAATTTTTATAATAAAGTCAGTTTTATTGCCGAGTGTTTTACACACTCGGCAATTTTTTGCTGTATAGGAATTTACATGTAAGAAAAATTATGATATAATTAAGGTTAGTTTGTTAGATGAAAGAGGGTATACACGTGAAATTGTCGGAGCTTTTAAAAAAAGACGGATTATCACTTTCCTTTGAGGTTTTTCCGCCTAAAACTGATACGGCATTTGACTCGGTAAAAGTAGCTACCGAGGAAATTGCTGCGCTGAAACCATCTTTTATGAGTGTTACATACGGTGCCGGCGGTGGAACAAGTCGCTATACCTTGGAAATTGCGAAAAATATTAAGGAACAATATAATGTCCCTACACTGGCGCATCTTACGTGTGTTTCCTCTACAAAGGAAACTGTGCGCGAGAAAATAGAAGAAATGAAAAATGCAGGCATTGAAAATGTGATGGCACTTCGCGGAGATCTTACTCCCCAGTTGGAAAATACAGACCGCACAAAGTGGGATTACCGCCACGCGACAGAGCTTATTCGCGACATAAAGGAAAGCGGTGCTGATTTCTGTATTGGTGGTGCGTGCTATCCTGAAATCCACCCTGAAAGTGTGGACCAGAAAACCGACATCTATTATTTAAAGGAAAAGGTAGATGCTGGCTGCTCTTTTTTGACCACGCAGATGTTTTTTGACAATAATTTATTGTACAATTTTTTATACAAGATTCGTGAAGTAGGTATTACAGTGCCGATTATTCCCGGTATTATGCCTATCACCAATGCAAAACAGGTTGAGCGTGCAGTAAAACTATCCGGCTCTTTTATGCCGCAGAGGTTTAAAAGCCTTGTGGATAAATTTGGTCATTCACCCTCTGCAATGAAACAGGCAGGAATCGCCTATGCAACAGACCAGATTATAGACTTATTCGCAAACGGAATTAAAAATGTACATGTATATTCAATGAATAATCCTGACGTTGCAGAAAAAATTCAAAGCAATCTGTCAGATATATTGGGGTAAATATGGAAAACACAGTATTTGTTAAATCATATGATAAACCTGAAGTTGACATGGATGAAATCTTGCGCTATGCGCGTATAGATAACAGCAGCGGGCAGCTTGATGCCCTTATCAGAGAGTGTATGCAGGAAGCTTTAGGTAAGCTTGTTTACAAGGTTTGCTGGCGTGAGTTTTCTGTGCGTGAGTGTGACGAATTTTTAGATATGGGCTTTTTAAAAACCGATTCAAAAGCCTTGATTAGAAGTTTAAGAAATTGCAGCACTGTTATTGTCTTTGCTGCAACGGTGGGAATAGAGCTTGACCGATTGATATTAAAGTATTCTGCAATTTCCCCTACAAAGGCACTTTTTATGCAGGCAATAGGTACAGAAAGGATAGAGAGTCTTTGTAATATTTTTTGCCAAGATATAATGAAAGAAAAATGCTATATCGGAAAGGGCGTTACCCATAGATTCAGTCCCGGATACGGAGATTTCCCTGTTGAAGTGCAGAAGGATGTTTTTCGTGTGCTTGAACCATCGCGCAAAATAGGGCTGACTCTTAACAGCAGTATGTTAATGTCCCCGACTAAGTCGGTTACGGCAATATTGGGAATTACGGACGAAATTCAGGAAAATACAAAAAACACAGCTTGTGTTGAGTGTGAAAAAAAAGATTGTAAATTCAGGAGATAATGGCATGAAAATTACACAGTATCTTAAGAATAATATCATATATCTTGACGGTGGAATGGGAACGCTTCTGCAAAAGCAGGGGCTTATGCCGGGGGAATTTCCCGAACGGTGGAATATTACGCACCGTGATGTGATTGTTAATATTCACCGTGATTATTATAATGCCGGAAGTAATGTGGTAAGTACCAATACCTTTGGTGCAAACATATTAAAATTCAGCGCAGATGAGCTTGAAGAAATTATAAAAGCAGCCGTGGAAAACGCAAAAGAAGCGAGAGATAACAGTTCTGCAGACCATGAAAAGTGGGTAGCCCTTGACATTGGACCCACAGGCAGAATGTTAGCACCCTACGGCGATTTTGATTTTGAACAAGCAGTAAGCGTTTTTGCAGAAACTGTAAAAATCGGTGTGAAATACGGAGTCGATTTAATAATCATTGAGACGATGAATGACAGCTATGAAACGAAAGCAGCACTCCTTGCAGCAAAGGAAAACTGTGACCTTCCGGTGTTTGTGTCAAATGCATATGGCGAGGACGGAAAGCTCATGACAGGTGCCTGTCCTGCAGCAATGGTCGCAATGCTTGAGGGCATGGGAGCAGATGCGGTAGGTATAAACTGCTCTTTGGGACCAAAAGCGCTCTATAGCGTGACAAGGGAGTATCTTGAATATGCGTCTGTGCCTGTTATTTTAAAGCCAAATGCAGGACTTCCAAAAGTGGTTGATGACGTTACTTGCTACGATGTAACGGCAGAGGATTTTGCCAGCGATATGCGCTACTTAGTGGAAGAGGGCGTAAGAGTTGTCGGAGGATGCTGCGGAACTACTCCTGAGTATATAGCATCTCTGGCGAAAAAAACGGCAGATGTTGTTCCTGCAGAAATTACGTATAAAGATATCACCTGTGTTTCATCCTATACCCATGCAGTAGCGTTTAAAGATAAGCCCCTGCTGATAGGTGAGAGAATCAATCCGACAGGAAAAAAGCTTTTTAAAGAAGCGCTTAAATCACGGGATATTAACTATATTCTGAAAGAGGGAATAAATCAGCAGGATAAAGGTGTTGACATTCTGGATGTCAATGTGGGGCTTCCGGAAATTGATGAGGCCCAGATGCTGAAAACGGCAGTGTGCGAGCTTCAGGCGGTAATAAATCTCCCGCTGCAAATTGACACCAGTAATATTTCAGCAATGGAAACCGCCCTGCGCCGATATAACGGTAAGGCGATGATAAATTCCGTAAACGGAAAAGAGGAAAGCATGAAAGCAGTCTTCCCACTGGCAAAAAAATACGGTGGTGTAGTAGTTGCACTGACTTTGGATGAGAACGGAATTCCCGAAAAGGCTGAGGACAGGGTGAAAATTGCAGAAAAAATTCTGCGCTCGGCAGAAAATTACGGAATAAGTAAAAAGGATATTGTTTTCGACCCTCTTGCACTTACTATCAGTGCAGACGCCAATGCCGCGCGTGAAACACTTAAAGCAGTTAATATAATAAAGAATAAACTCGGGTGTCATACTTCGCTGGGCGTTTCAAATGTGTCATTCGGGCTTCCCAAGCGTGATATTATAAACAGCACATTTTTTGCCCTCGCCATGAATAATGGACTGTCAGCTGCAATCATGAATCCATACTCTCAGGAAATGATGAAAACATATGCGGCTTTTTGTGCAGTGATGGGAATGGATGAAAATTGTGCGCAGTATATAGAAAAGTCCGAGAGTTTTTCTGAAACTACACAGACATCGGCAGTGCAGGAGAAAGAATCTTCACATGATTATAAATCAGAGCTGCAGCATGCAATTATAAAAGGACTGAAGGAGCGCGCGGGGCTTATTACGGAAAAGCTTCTTGAAACTGTAGCTCCCTTACAGGTGATAAGAGAGGAAATTGTACCGGCGCTGGATGCTGTTGGAATTGGCTTTGAGAATAAAAGTGTGTATCTTCCACAGCTATTGATGAGTGCGGAGGCCGCAAAGGCATCCTTTGAAAAAATCAAGGAGGCAAATTTAGGCGGAAATGCCTCTGATAAGTGCAGCTTTATCATAGCTACCGTAAAGGGAGATATTCACGATATAGGTAAGAATATTGTAAAACTTCTTCTGGAAAACTACGGATTTTCCGTGCTTGATTTAGGTAGAGATGTCCCGCCGGAAACGATTGTGCGCGAGACTGTGAAAATTCACGCACCCCTTGTAGGTTTAAGCGCTCTGATGACAACAACAGTTCCCGCCATGGCGGAAACGATACAGCTTTTGAGAAAAGAGGCTCCGTGGTGCAAAATTGTTGTCGGGGGGGCTGTGCTTACCGAGGAATATGCCGAGGCAATCGGTGCGGATAAATATGCGTCAGACGCCATGGAAACTGTGCGGTATGCAGAGGAAATATTTCAGCAACTGTAGAGCTGGTATTCAGAGTGATATCAACCTTTTGAAAGAGGTGTTTCTTATAGAAGCCGTTGAAAAAGCAGTGGAGATTGCCCGCCTCGTTGCGCAATACGGGGGAAAGACGTATTTTGTAGGTGGATTTGTTCGGGATAAACTCCGTGGCGTGGAAAATAAGGACATAGATATAGAAGTGCATGGAATACTTTCAAAGAATCTTGAAAGTATTCTTGATTCTGTCGGGGATAGAGTGGAGATAGGAAAGAGCTTCGGTGTGTACAACCTGAAAGGGTTTTCACTGGATATAGCTATGCCTCGCTCGGAAAAGGCGATTGGGCAAAAACATCGGGACTTTTGCATTGATATAGACCCATTTATAGGTACAGAAAAGGCTGCACTGCGGCGTGATTTTACCATGAATGCAATAATGCAGGATGTGCTGACAGGGGAAATTACAGACCATTTTGGCGGAATGAGGGATATAAAGGACTCTGTTATAAGATGTGTCAGTGAAGAATCCTTTTCGGAGGACCCGCTGCGCGTTTTGCGGGCGGCGCAGTTTGCAGCAAGATTCGGCTTTTCAATTGAAAAGGCTACAGTTGAGCTTTGCCGCAGAGTAGACCTTTCCACCCTTTCTCAGGAGAGAGTCATGGAGGAACTTAAGAAAGCCCTGCTGAAATCAGATAATCCATCTTTGTTTTTTAAAAATCTCAGGATATTGAGGCAGTTGACCGTGTGGTTTCCAGAGGTGGAAAAGCTTATTGATATAAAGCAGAACCCCATCTATCATGCGGAGGGGGATGTGTGGGAGCATACGATGATGGTGCTTGATGCTGCCGCGAAATTCCGTGACAGGGTGAAAAATCCGCTCGGCTTCATGCTCTCGGCATTAGTGCATGATTTTGGTAAGATTGTATGCACTAAGGTGGAAAACGGAAAGATACATTCCCGTAATCATGAGGTGCTCGGACTGCCGCTTGTTGAAAAATTCTTAAAAAGACTTACAAAGGAAAAGGAGCTTATATCATATGTGCTTAATATGGCAAAGCTTCATATGAAGCCAAATATTATGGCGAGGGATAATTCATCTGTCAGGGCGACCAACAGAATGTTTGACGAGGCAAGGGAACCGGAGGATTTAATCTGTCTTGCAGTTTGTGACGGCTTGGGAAAAATCTCCGAGATACCGTATAGCTCTGCTGAAAAATTCCTTTTGGAAAGGCTTATGATTTACAAAGAATATATGTCCAGAGATTACGTTACAGGAAAAGACCTGATTTGTGCAGGGATAACACCCGGAGAGGATTTTAAGGATTTACTTGAATATGCGCATAAGCTTCGGCTTTCAGGAATAGAAAAAGAGGATGCACTCAGACAGGTGCTTTCATATAAAAGGAAAAACTAATCGAAAAAAGAGGTAGAACAAAGTGTTGAAAAAATTATTTACACCGACCGATATGACGGTAGGCAGCCCATGGAAAGGTATAATTGCTTTCACGCTGCCCATGCTTATAGGAAATATTGCACAGCAGCTTTACAGTACAGTTGACAGTATCATTGTAGGCCGATATGTAGGAGATAATGCTCTGGCGGCTGTCGGAAGTGCGCTTCCGATACTTAATATGCTGCTCGTATTATTTATAGGCGTTTCAGTAGGGGCAAACATCATGGCTTCCCAGTATTACGGTGCGAGAAACAGAGAAAAGCTTTCAGGTGCCATCGGGACAAGCATTACCGTGACGGCAATTTCCTGCGTATTTCTTATTCTCGTGGCAACACCGCTGATACGTCCTGTGCTTGTGCTGCTTAATACGCCCGAATCGATTCTCGATTGGTGTACAGACTATCTTACCATATCGCTCGTTGGTATAGCAGGGATGGCATATTATAATATTTTAAGCGGTATTATACGCGGTATGGGTGATTCATTTTCAACTCTTATATACCTCTTGGTGGCAACCGTAATAAATACGCTTCTTGATATATTCTTTGTGGCAAAGCTTAATATGGGTGTCAGCGGTGTTGCACTGGCAACCGTTATTGCACAGATGGTATCCTCTGTTCTGTGTCTTATTAAACTTTCAAAAATGAGCGAGGCCTTTGACTTCGGGCTTAAATATTTAAAACCGCAAGCCAGCTACGTCAGGACATTGATAAGACTTGGCCTGCCGTCAGGAGCTACTCAGGCGATAATGTCCTCTGCCATGATTATAGTCCAATCCCTTACAAACCAGTTCGGAGAGCTTTTTATTGCTGCCAATGTAGTTATAATGCGCGTGGATGGATTTGCCATGATGCCCAATCTTTCTTTCGGTACTGCAATGAGTACCTATGCGGGGCAGAATGTAGGTGCAGGGCGTTATGACCGTGTTACGAAGGGCGCAAAACAGGGAACGATTATTGCAGTGTTGTGTTCAGCGGTTATAACACTGGCAATACTTCTTTTCGGAAAAAATCTCATGGGTGTATTTACTGAAACAACGCAGCTTGTTGAGAGAAGCTACGAGCTTATGAAAATACTTGCAATCGGGTATATTGCCATGGCGGTTACACAAAGCTTGTCGGGTGTTATGCGTGGTGCAGGTGACACTATGACACCAATGTGGATATCCCTGATTACAACTGTTTTTATAAGAGTACCCCTCGCTTACGGAATTTCTTATTTGACAAGGAGTCCTCAGCTCCCTGTAGGAAGAAGCGAGTGTATCCAGATTTCACTTGTAACATCATGGGTGTTGGGAGCATTGATTACCACACTGTTTTATGGTAAGGGTAAGTGGAAAAACAAGGCTATATAAAAGCGGGGGATGTAAAAAAAGTCCAGACCGCAAAAAGGCGGTTAATATACAGAATTAAGTGTGTGCAAAAACGGTAGAGTTTTATATTTTTGTTGAAAAATCTCATTTCATCGATTTTTCAGTAATTTTAAGCCTTTTTGCTACGAACAAACTTCGCCTCTCGACGTACCCCCGTACGCCTTCGGGTAACCCAAGCTACGCTTGGCTCAGTTTGTCCGTTCTGAATCATTTTTTCGATCCCCCCAAAAAAGGTAGTGTGAAAAATTAGTTTTTCACACTACCTTTTTTACATTCCCTATAACATCGCTATAAATATACCTGCCAGTACAACCCCTGTACACATGAGCTTGTAAAGAATGTGTTTCTCCTTAAACACCAGCCATCCTGTAAGAACGGTAACTATAACAGAGGATTGCTTGATTACCGTCATTAAAGTAACCTGACTGTCAGGACTTGCATTTGCTTCAAACAGTAATTTATCTCCTACTATGAGCGACAGACTCATGAGAGGTATCCAAATATTAGATTTTAAGCACTTTACAGAAAATTTTTCCCTGCGCAGCAGAATTATGGCAGCATAAATTACAGCAGAGAAAAACATAAACCAAAACTGTAGCTGGGATGATTCCATGTACTGCATCAAAATTTTATCCATGGTACCCGATACTGCATTAAAGAAACAATTCAGCAGTGCGGCGATTAGAATCGGCGCAGTCATTCCTTTGGCAGAGGTGCTTTTCTTTAAATTGGCAAGTAACAGTCCGGCAATTACCACGCTTACACCTACTGCCTTTTGCAGTGTGAAATCTTCCCCTAAAACAAATACGCCCAACATGGTTGAAAATATCATTCTGGATAAATCCATTATTCCATACAGGCTGACCGACATGTTTTTGAGTGCCGCAAAGGCAAATAACCACGCAGTACATACAACTGCCGCCTTGACAAAGGAGTAAAATATGTAAATCGGCGCGAGAGAAAATGCACTGCGCGAGAAAGGTAATACCAGTAATACCCCGATAAGAGTATAAAAAAATAAGATTTCAGCAGAGGAACTTTTTTTGAGGGCTGCTTTCTTCATGCCCTCTCTCGAACCTTTGAGAAAACTATATATAACTGTAAAAAAAATCCATGCATTATCCATATATTTTGTCGCCCCCAACGTGTTATTATACTACTTTTTTGGGAAAAATCAAGAGCAAAAACTTCTCTTATTAAAAATCATAAAAAAATATAAATGTTTAATAATTTTTTTTCTGAGGTACATAATAAAGGGGAAAGGAGTGATATGAAATGTCAGAACAGAGAAATCAGAACCAGAATCAAAACCAGAATCAGAATCAGAACCAGAACGAGCAGATTACTCCAGGCAATATCAAGGGCAAAATCGATATTAACGATAAGCGCGAGCGTAAAGACGGCCCCGGCGGTAACTAATAACTGAATCCCGAAAGAAAAACAGAGGGGTTAAAAAGTCTTGGCTTTTTAACCCCTCTGTTTTTGTTAGGGGATAGGAGAAAATGTTCTGGACTTTTTAAACAACACCTTTCTT
>SVJI01000036.1 GCA_015069065.1 Oscillospiraceae bacterium
CAAATACAATAAGTTTCCTATGCGACCGCTTCATTGGAAAGCTCCTGCCGACTATTTAAAAGCTTTTCTTGATAACGGTGAAATTTTTAAACCAATTTTGTAACACATCATTGACAAACCTACATTTAAAGAAATTTGTGTAATTTGAAATGTAAAGAAATTTGTGTAATTTGAAACACCTTGTAAATTAGTTGATGGAGCAGAAATATCAAATCGGGATTTTTGAAAAATTTTTTTATAAAATGCATTTACCATCGGATAATCTTATATCAACTGCATCAATATTTTATTTTTTGAATCAATGTACCTTGATTCAAAAAATTTGTAGGGAATTATATTTGAATTTCTCTTTGGTATCAGAACTTCCATTTTTATGATGAATTTACTCGCAGGCAGGTAGTAAATGATAAATTCGTTTCTTTTTATCAACCTATCTACCTGTGTTACATTGAATTTTATACTGTCGGGAGTTACGGCAGTAATAGTTATTGTATCTTTAAAATTACCGTCAATGCCCCAATAGGTATTGTTAACAGTAAAGTAGTCAAGGCTTTTAGTTATATTCGTCTGCGATAGTGTGATATGCCCTGTTACCGTGTAACCACCTTTTATATATGCGGTAAGGTCAATAGTAAACATGCAGACATATGCAGTAACTACTAACATGCTTAAAGCTCGGACAGTATATTTCAAAAATCGGTGCTTTATAAAACGGCAGCAAATCAAGATACTTATTGCTGTACAGGCTATGGCTATATATAGAAACAGTACAAACATCGCAAATCCCCCTGTTTATATAAATTAAAGAGTAAGGAGGATGCAATTGTTTGAAAATAAAAAATGCGCCTGCCGAGGCAGACGCATAAAAAACGCAAATCCCGGTAGTCGCCAAACTAACTTAATAGGAATGGGATATATACCACTGCCTAATGGAATTTGCGTTTTTTAACGAAATTCATAAAGGCAGGGTACCCCAAATCAAAGCATATTATCTATACAAAGACAAAAATACCCCTAATTCCCCTTTTATTAAGTTAGTTTGGCATAATTAGAATATCACATTTTTTATGTTTTATCAATATATTTTTTTACTTTCGCATAACAATTTAAAATCCATTTGGAAAGTACATTTTTTAGTGCATGAACAGGAAAAGAGCAGACACATCAATTTGACGTGTCTGCTCTTTTCCTGTTCATGCATTTTTACAGTACCGTATGGCACGCAACTGCTTTCCCAAGTATGAGTATATTTTTACATTGTCTTTTAGTATAAATCATAGGTTTATATTTGGGGTTTTCTGAAATCAGTGTCACAGTATCGTCTGTGAGATACACTCTCTTTAAAGTTGCTTCATCATCAACAAGTACGGCGGCAATTTCTCCGTCATCGACACAATCCTGTTTTCGTATAAAAACTATATCTCCGTCTTTTATGCCTGCTCCGACCATAGAATCCCCCTTTACACGCAGACAGAAATCTGCGCGCGTATCATCAATTGGGGAGAAAAACTCACATTCCTCCGATGCCAGGATAGGCTGACCTGCGGCAATTTTTCCAAGAAGCGGAAGTCTACCTGCACCTGCCTTTGTATCGGCACAATCATTTTCGTCCCAACCCATGAGGTAGGCGGGAGTGCATTTAAATATTTTTGCAAGCTCAAGCACAGTTTTTTGCTTGAGATTTTTTATTTCTCCGCTTTCGTAGCGTTGTACAGTAGCCTCTTTAACATTAAGTGCGTTTGCTACATCTAAAAGGGTCATCCCCAGAGCGGTGCGCCGCTCCTTGATTCTGGAATTGAGTTTCATAAAAAAACGTCCTTTCTCCTTTATTGCGACCTTTCTGATTTGATTATATCATTAACTTACTTGTTATGCAAGAAAAATTTTTAAAAAACTTACGTAAAAGTATTGACTTTCGTCAAATGCCGTTTTATACTGACTTACGTAAGACGTAAGAAATGTAAAAATCAACCAATTACTTACACGAAAGGAAAGATGGCGCAATGGAGGAATCAGTTAAGTTTTGTGTAGTCTGCGGCAGGAGAATTCCCGCTTTATCAATGCGCAGACGAACCTGCAGCGATTTTTGCAGGGGAAGAAAGAAAAGCGGATATGCACCGTATATAAATTACGATAAGCCTCCCTTTGAGGATTTGACAAATCTCCAGAAGAAAGCTCATGAAGCAGGGATGAGCTACGGTAAGTATATGTCGGCAGTTTATAACGGTAAGTTAAGGGAAAGGGGATGATTCTAAATGCCAATGATTATACAGTGCCCTTTTTATAAAAGAGAAAGTTGTCTAAAGCTGTACTGTGAGAGTGCATCACTAAAATTTCCGGATTCTCTGTCTCGTAACGAATATGTCAGAGATTACTGTGCCAACAGCATAAACTGGAAAAAGTGCAGCATTGCTCACTCTCTGGAAAACTACTACTACAGAAAGGAGGAAAACTGATGCAGGGGTTAAAAGAACTTGAAAAGCGCGATAAGCGTATAGAAAATGACAGGCGAAAAATCTGCGAGCTTACACAGGAGATTGAAGCACTCAGGCAACTGCTTGACTGTGCTGCGGCAAATATATCGCTGCTTGTTAAAGAACATGGGGGCAGCCGTAAGATATCCCGCAGTGATGTCAGCAAAGCTTTGGGAAAATATCGTCTGCAGGCACGGACAGATGATGAAGGCAATTACCTGCTGGAGCTTATAGAAAACACTGCAGAAAAAGAAGTTACGTAATGAATATTATATGGTCACCTCAGGAAAGGCAGCGTATTTTCATGCAGCGAAAGGAAACAGAGGCTCTCTACGGTGGGGCAGCAGGCGGAGGAAAAAGTGACTGTGCCATTGCCGAAGCACTCAGACAGGTACATATTCCGCACTACAGGGGATTGATTCTTAGAAAAACATATCCTCAGCTTTCTGAAATGGTGGACAGAAGCAGAGAAATTTATTCCCCGTCATTTCCGGAGGCGAGGTATAACGAGCAGAAGCATTGCTGGACATTTCCGTCGGGTGCAAAAATATACTTTGGTGCCATGCAGCATACGAAGGACAGGACAAACTATCAGGGAAAAAGGTACGATTTTATAGACTTTGACGAGCTTACTCATTTCACGTGGGACGAATACAGCTATCTTTTCAGCCGGAATCGTCCCAACGGACAGGGAACTCGGTGTTATATCCGCGCTCAGGCAAATCCGGGAGGAATAGGTCACGGCTGGGTAAAGGAGCGGTTTATAACTCCCGCTCCGCCAATGACGCCCATATATGATGACGTTAAGATTGTTTTTCCTGACGGAAGCAGCCAAACACGCCGCAGAAGCAGGGTGTTTGTGCCGTCAAGTGTATTTGATAATAAGATTCTCATGCAAAATGACCCTGATTATATAACACGTCTGGCGGCACTACCTGAAAACGAAAAGCGGGCGCTTCTTTATGGAGATTGGGACAGCTTTTCGGGGCAGGTGTTTACGGAATGGCGCAATAACCCTGACGGATATATTACGCGGAAAAACACGCATGTTATCGAGCCGTTTACAATACCAAATTCGTGGAAAATATATCGTGGCTTTGACTTTGGATATTCACGTCCTTTTTCTGTGGGGTGGTATGCTCTTGACCATGATAACAGGCTTTACCGGATCAGAGAACTCTACGGCTGTACAGGAACACCCAATGAGGGGGTAAGGTGGGAGCCTGCGGAAATAGCATGCAGAATAAAGGAAATAGAGAGGGAGGACATCAATCTTAAAGGACGCTACATAAACGGAATTGCCGACCCCTCAATTTTTGATGAGAGCCGCGGCGAAAGTGTCGCCGCAATGATGGAACGGAGCGGAGTCTATTTTGAAAAAGCGGATAACACGCGTATTGCAGGTAAAATGCAGCTTCATAACCGTCTTGCGTTTGATGACAAGGGAATACCCATGCTCTATATCTTTTCTACGTGCAAGCATTTCATAAGGACTGTACCTGCACTTGTCTACAGCGAGATAGATGTGGAGGACATTGATACTGCAACCGAGGACCACATATATGACGAGGTACGCTACATTGCGATGGAGAATCCCATAAACCCACCGCCTAAAGCACCGCTGCTGCAGATATATGACCCGCTGGAGACGGCAGATTATGAGCAATATAACTTTTACAGATTTGGGTGATTAAATGAAGAGTAAATATGACTGGAGCGCGCTGAAAACAGAATATGTAACAGGCGATATTACCGCTGCCGGTCTTGCAAAAAAATATAACATTAACCCGACTACACTATACAGACACTATCAGATTGAACGCTGGAATGATGCAAAAAAGGAGTATCTTGAAAGCGTTATGGAAAAGTGTGCCGATAATGCTGCCTACATTGCGGCAATAAAATTGGCAAAGGAGATTGAAATTGCAGACAAGCTTTCGGATGTGCTTGATGAAGCCGTAAGTGATAAAAAGCAGTTTTACAGATATATTGTCAAGGAAAAAGGTGACGGAGGGAGCAGTGAGGAAGAACGTGTTTTTGGGAAAATGGATATGCAGTCCTTGAATAACGCCATAAAAGCTCTTTCCTCACTGGAGGAAATAAAAAGAGCAATGTATGGAATTCTTTCCCCTGCGGAGGAGAGAAAGCTGCAGCTTTCAGAAGGCAGCTCCGGTACTAAAAGTACAGATGATACCGGCGAAACGGGTGTGGTAATATTGCCTGAAATAAAGGAGGATGAAGAGTGAAAACAGTAGGGTTTTTACAGGGAAAGGATGCCTTTTCCCGAAAACGTAAAATTGGCGAGGCTGAGATTGCCATGGCATCACAAATTTTGCGCGATTACAAAAGGGGTAAGGCATCTCTTGAGTCAAGAATTGTTGAAGATGAACAGTGGTGGAAGCTCAGACATTGGGAAACCTTTGGAAAAGGAAAAAATGCAGAAAAGGACGAGAGCATAAGTGCATGGCTTTTCAATACTCTTGCCAATAAGCACGCAGATGCCATGGACAGTTTTCCCGAAGCGAGCGTCCTACCACGCGAAAAGGATGATGTTGAAGAGGCAAAGCGATTGTCAGGGATTTTACCTGCAATTATGGAACACAACAATTTTGAAGAGATTTATTCCAATAACTGGTGGTATAAGCTGAAGCACGGATGCTGTGCCTACGGAGTGTTCTGGAACAGTGAGGCTGAAAACGGATTGGGAGACATACAGATTAAGAAGATTGACTTGCTGAACATTTTCTGGGAGCCTGGTATCACCGATATTCAAAAGAGCAGGAATCTGTTTGTTGTGGACTTGCGTGACACAGATGTGCTTGAAAGTGAATATCCATCAATAAGGGGGAAGAACATAGGAAATCCCATAGATATTAAGCAATACGTATATGATGACAGTGTAGATGTGACTAACAAGGTACTGGTGGTGGATTGGTATTATAAAATCCGTACAGCGGAGGGAAAAACACTTCTTCATTACTGTAAGTTTGCAGGGGAGCATATACTGTTTTCTTCGGAAAATCTCGAAGAGTATGAAAGGCGCGGATGGTACGACCACGGAGAATATCCGATTGTGCTTGATTGCCTTTTCCCCGAGGAGGGAACACCTGCAGGCTTTGGATTTGTAGCAGTTACAAAAAATCCACAGATGTACATAGATAAGCTCAACAATGCAATTTTGGAAAATACTCTTATGGCAGCAAAACCCAGATATTTTGCAAAAATCAGTGCAGGTGTAAATGAAAATGAATTTCTCGACTGGTCAAGACCTATCGTGCACGTGGAGGGGGATATAAATGAGGAAAGACTCCGCCCGATTACGGTATCGCAGCTCCCGCCGTCGTGTATAAGTATTCTTAAAATGAAAATTGATGAACTGAAAGAAACCAGTTCCAACAGTGATTTTAATCGGGGTGCAGCGGCAAACGGTGTAACTGCCGCATCTGCCATCGCAGCACTTCAGGAAGCAGGAAATAAGGTAAGCCGCGATATGCTTAAAACCACTTATCGGGCATACACGGCGATAAACTACCTTTGTATTGAACTGATAAGGCAGTTTTACACGGAATTACGCTCATTCAGAATCAACAGGATTGACGGAGGTTATGAATTTACAGATTACAGTAACCGTAATTTGCGGCGGGATATGAAAGATGGTGCCATATTTCGAAAGCCGGTGTTTGACATCGCTGTTAAGACGCAGAAAAAAAGTCCGTACAGCAGATTGGCGCAGAATGAATTGGCAAAGGAATTATTCAGGATAGGTTTTTTTGACCCTCGTAATACAATGCAGGCACTCAGTGCCCTTGAGATAATGGATTTTGAGGGAAAGGGTGCTATTGAAGCTAAAATAAGGGAGATTTCTCAAGGAAATTTACCTGTGGAAAATACAGAAAGGATTGGTTGATATGTGTGAAGTAAAGAAGGAGCGTGCAATCTCTGCATCAGGCGCGCAGGGCAGAGAAAGTATAGATGCTGAAAACAATGCGATGCTCAGCACATCGCAAACGGGCGAAAACAAAAGCTTTGACGCCGAAAGCAAAAGAGACAAGGAGGCTGAATTTGACGCACTTATTGAAAATGAATATAAAGAACAGTTTTCGAAAAAAGTGCAGAAAATTATAAGCCGCAGGCTAAAGGAGGTGAAAACAATGAAAGAAGCATCGGATAAAAATGAGCAGCTTGTGTCCTCGCTTATGAAAAAGTTTAACATAGAGGATGGCGACACAGAAAAACTTGAAAGGATGATTGATTCAAAGATGACACAGAAAAACGATAATATGCAGGAAAAAACAGCACAGCTTTTGCGCAGATTGGTTGCGGAAAATAATTATTTGAAGAAAAGCCGCGAGGAGGATATCCGCAGAATTGAAATGCAAAACCGTGCACAGATTCTCAGAAATCAGGCAGAGGAAACAAAGAAGGTTTACCCTGAGTTTGATTTTGAGGCACAGCTTAAAAATCCCGAATTTTGCAGGTTGCTTAAAGTGGGAGTAAGCGTGAAAAATGCATACGAGGTAGCAAATATTGACAGTATTTTAGACAATAATTCAAAAAATGCTGAAAAAATGGTTGTAGATTCAATCCGTACAAAGGGTAATCGTCCCATTGAAAACGGCAGTGATTCCTCAGGCGGAATTATTCTCTCTACAAATGTGTCAAAGCTTACAAAGAAGCAGCGCGCAGAACTTGCAAAGAGGGCTGCTAAGGGAGAAATGATTAAGTTTTAACGAATTGAAAGTTAAGTGAAAGGATGAAGTAAATGTATAAATTTAATTTGCAGCATTTTGCTGCAGGTACAGCCGTAAATACAACAAGCGGTATTGCAAATGCTGTCACAGGGGAAAATACTTCTTACGGTGACGGCGGCGGACTCTCGCATGAGATGAAAACATATTATTCAGATTATCTTATTGATATGGCAGAACCGAAATTGGTTCATGACCAGTTTGGGCAGAAAACCCCTATTCCTAAGAACAATGGTAAGACCATTGAGTTTCGTAAGTATGACCCCCTGCCCAAGATGACAACTCCTCTGGCTGAGGGTGTAACGCCTAACGGTCAGAAACTTGATATGGGTGTTGTAACCGCAGAGGTTAAGCAGTATGGCGGTTTTATTGAACTGAGTGATATTCTCATGCTTACTGCCATAGACAACAATCTGGTTCAGGCGACAAAGCTTTTGGGCGGACAGGCAGGCAGAACCCTCGATACCATAACGCGCGAGGTATTGTGCGGCGGTACAAATGTTCAGTTTGCAGAGGGACAGGTAACATCAAGAAGTGCGCTCACAGGCGGTAAGGAGTCGGGCAACCACTATCTTACTGTGGATGCAGTAAGACGTGCAGTGCGCTATCTTAAGAAAATGAATGCGGAGACCATAAACGGAAGTTATGTGGGAATTATCCACCCTGATACTGCGTATGACCTTATGAGTGACCCCAAGTGGGTTAACGTCAAGACTTACTCTGACCCCGAGGGCATATA
Organism: Oscillospiraceae bacterium; assembly: GCA_015069065.1. GTDB lineage: Bacteria > Bacillota > Clostridia > UMGS1883 > UMGS1883 > UMGS1883. The sequence continues at coordinate 7,962 of SVJI01000036.1, forward strand.
TCAGGGGGAAATAGGTAAGATTGAAAATGTAAGGTTTGTGGAATCAAGCGAGGCAAAGATTTTCCATGCAGAGGATTTGAGCAGTGAGTCCAGAACTCTCACAGTAAATGCTTACAACGTTTTGGAAAGTGAGGGATCGGCAGCATCAGGCTGCGGCACAGGTTCGCTGTACAAGCTTAAGGTAGAGGAAAATCTCAGTGAAGAGGATGCGTCAAGAATAGTAGGTGCAACACTGCAGATAAAGACAGGGGGCGGCTATGAAACTGCAAAGGTATGTGGCTTTAATTCTGCAGACAAGGCAATTTATCTTACTCAGGCACTGATATCTTCCCCCGCAAAGGGTGATGTAATTTACCCCGGTGAGGCAGGGTTTGAGGGCTGTGATGTGTATGCAACCCTTATCATAGGTGACAATGCCTACGGTACTACAGAAATCTCCGGAGGCGGATTAAGTCATATTGTTAAGCAGCTTGGAAGTGCAGGTACTGCTGACCCGCTCAATCAGAGAGCAAGCGCAGGTTGGAAAGCGACAAAGGCAGCTGTAAGACTTGTTGAACCTTATATGATTCGTATCGAAACAGCAAGTACTTTCGGAAACTGATAATAAGAGGCTGTGACAAAATATAATTTATTTTGCCACAGCTTCAAAAAAACTGATGAAGGAGAATTTTATGGCTACAAATAAAAAAATTCAGGAGAAAACGCAGATAGTTCAGGATAATCCCAACGCATTGGTTGAAATTGAGCTTTTCCGCGATAATAAGGATTATAAGGATAATGTATTTGTTGCAGTTAACGGTGAAAGCTGTGTGATTGCACGCGGCAGAAAGGTCAAGATTAAGAAAAAGTTTGCTGACGTGATAGAAAATTCCATGAGACAGGACGTAAAAACCGCACGTCTTATGGATAATAAGTCAGATGAATTTTTTGCTGAAGCTGCTGCCAGAAATATGTAAGAGGGGGCTTGTGTATGGCGAGCTTTAATCTTGGCCGTATAAAAGGGGATAGTGGCGCAAAGGGTGACACAGGTGCAAAAGGTGACACAGGTGCAAAAGGCGATCGGGGAGAACAGGGCACTCGAGGAATTGACGGAAGAACTCCTGTTTTTTCCGTGGGAAAAACGCTGACGCTCCCCTCCTATCAGGAGGCATATGTGGAGGTTGATGCCTCCGACCCTTACAATCCCGTTTTATCTTTTTCTATACCGCGAGGCAGCGATGGTGCAGATGCACTTGGCGATATGCTTTCGTCCGTTTATGATACCGGCGGAGTAAAAAAGGACATTTATACATATGCCGATACGCTGTTTAGTCAATGTTTAAAATTAAGCGGCGGACAGCTGACAGGGGCTTTGAAAGCTACAGAATCGTCAATTGAAAATGGGTGCATCCGTAATATCAGTATGAGAACGGCATTGCCTGAGAGTGCGGCAAACGGAGATATATGCATAATAATAAAAGGAGAAAACGAAAAAACACTGGGAGAATGTCCTGTAGGGAGTGTTTTACTGACAGAAGAAGCGGGTGCAGAGGTGGAGTACATATTGATAGCTTCTGATTATCATCACGATAATACAGTTACATTTATCAGAAAAAAACTTGCACCAAATAAGCATTGCTTCGACTCTAAAGGACGTGAAAATTATGTTTCATCGGAAATTGATATTGTTCTTGAGACCATATATCCAAATCTTTTTCCTGAAACAATCAGGAAAAATCTTGTGCCTGTAAATCTGGACGGTATTATGCGGCGCAGATGCTTTCTTCTCTCGCAGACAGAAATGTCAGATGCTTCTTATTTTACCTCTGATGATTCCAGAATTGCCAAAAAGGACGATGATTCTTCAGCGGGAACATACCTGACTCGCAGTATTACGATAAACAAGACAGTCTACACCATAAAGGATACAGGGGTATCCTCAGCTGTAGCACAGCCAAGCTCTTTGTATTACAGACCTGCTTTTGTTTTGCCATCGGATATAGTTGTTGTAAATGCATCATATAAAAATGCACCTGTAGTTAAACTGCCGTCTCAAACAAATAGGCTGTATGTATATATTGATGGTGTATGGAAGGAGTGTGGCTGACGTGGCTACGGTAAATAATGCTATACAGGAAGCGCTTAAGCTTCACCCTGACAATATCCCCGATTCTATAAAGTGCAGGTGGCTCAGCGAGCTTGACGGAAAAATAAGCAGAGAAACGATGTTTTTAAACGAGTTTACGCCTTACAGCTTTCCTGAGGACGGCGACAGGGAGCTTATCGTAAAGAGTCCTTATGATAATATTTACGAACTGTATATCATTGCGATGAGTGATTTTTTCAGCGGAGAAATTTCAAATTATTCTGCATCGGCAGTCCTTTTTGAGCAAGCATATTCGGAGTTCAGAAAAAATTATATCAGAAACAATATGCCGCCGCAGTCGGATTTTAAACTTTAAGGGGTGATTTCATGAAGCTTCCTGTTATACGGAAAGAGAATAAATACAGAAAAAGCATGATAACATTCGGGGGGTTAAATTTCACCCATAGTT
>SVJI01000037.1 GCA_015069065.1 Oscillospiraceae bacterium
GTGGGAGCAATACCCGGAAGAGTAATATGTATAATTTGCTTAATACGTCCCGCACCGTCAAGCTGTGCAGATTCATATAAGCACTCATCGATACTAGATAACGCAGCCAGATAAATAATAGAGCCCCAGCCTACGTCCTGCCAGATATTTGAGCCTACATAAATTGGAACAAACCATTCCTTAATGGTCAGTAGATTTACACTGCTATCTGTAAATAAAGCAACTATGTTGCTGATAATGCCATCTGTTGCAACGAAGTTTTTAACCAAGCCGCATATAACGACCAGGGATATAAAGTGGGGCATATATGAAATGGTCTGTGTAAATTTTTTAAACTTGCCACTTCCCATTTCATTTATTAAAATTGCAAAAACTATAGGAGCAGGGAATCCAAAACAAAGTGCAGCTAAATTAATCCTTAATGTATTAAAAATTAAGCGCCAGCAATCTGAACTTTGAAAAAAGTCCTTAAAATGCTTTAACCCCACCCAAGGGCTTTCTATAAAACCAAGTCCCGGAGAATAATCCTTAAATGCAATAAGTGCACCATATAATGGTCCATACATAAATATCAGATAAAATAACAAGCCCGGAATTACCATTAAATATAGCGACCAGTTTCTTTTTATATCTGATTTAACGATACCTTTACGTCTGTATTTTTGATTGTTTATCATCGATTGAAACATTCCTTCCAAAGAGCTATACGGTTTGGACAGCCCATGCTGCGAAAAAATTACCGTAACATGGGCTATCGATTAATATTACACTAACAAAATGAAAATCTCTTATCTTGCGTTGTAAGCATCAAGTGCCTTCTGCATGATATCAAGAAGTCTGTCCATGCCTTTCGCCTTTAACTCAGAAACAAATTTGTCATAATTTTCGATTGGTTCTACACCAACAACAAATTTAGAGAACATTTCTTTTGCATAGCTGTCAATATCTGTTTTCAATCTTGAATATTCTCCCAAGTCCTCTGCTTTAGGACTGATTGGCGGATATACATATTTCAAAGCGGTTCTGTCGCTCCAATTTTCAAGCGCCTGCTTCTGCTCAGGAAGTTGTGCATACTGCTCCATATAGCGATGGTCCTGAATAATAGGACCGCTGGAGGATGACAGTGTATATCTGCCCAAAACTTCTGCAAATGCAAGGCCTTCATTGTTTTTAGTTACAAGCTCGGTATATGCAGGGTAATCATCTTTCATTTCATAGCTTTCACCCTCAATACCGAAGTTCATAAGCATATGACCTTCCTCGCTATAGCCGTAATCCAAAAATTTCATTGCTAAAGGAATGTTTTTACAGCTTGTGGTAATTGCCGCAGCGTATCCACCGGGAACTATTGCAGAAATTGTAGTAAACTTTCTTTCATCTCCGGCTTTGCCAACAGGATAAGGTGCACCTACTAAAGAATATCCCTCTTCAGTTGCAGCAGCCATATATCTTCCTATTCCGCTTCCGATACTGTTGTATGTAGCACCGCTGACACCGCTTAAAATATTAGAGTTAATTGTAGTCATATCAAGGGTAGTGAAATCCTGGTCTAATAAGCCTTCACTATACCATTTATTCAAACGGGTTACATAGTTCTTAAAGCCTTCTTCATAGAAGCCTGTCTTTACAACTCCATCCTCCTGATAATAACCGTTAAGAGGACTTGTTGTGTTAAATCCGTTAGAGAACATTGCCAAACCATATGTATCGGTTGAAACAGGAGCAGTCGCTCCCTTTTTCTCTTTAAACGCTCTTAAAACCTTTTCCCAGTCATCAATCGTTTCAGGTACCTCAAGTCCCAAATCGTCCAACCAGTCTTTTCTGAGAAGCGGACCATCTGTGATTAAGGAAATCTCATCATCCTTGATGAAAGTGAAACCAAAGTAATCGCCTTCATCTGTTTTTGAAAGCTTATCGGCTTCCTTATGCTCTGAAAGATATTTAAAGAAGTTGGGAGCATGTTCTTTATACTCATTTAATGAAATAATACGTTTTTCCTGAATTGCCTTGCTGGGACCGCCTGTATAATTATCTCCCCATTTCCACCAGATAATATCAGGCATATCATTTGAAGCAATCAAAAGATTAAACTTCTCTGTTTCCTGTCCCAACGGAGGATGAATATATGTAAGCTCAACACCAAGCTTTTCACTTAACTCTTTTGCTAATGGAGTCTCGCCAAAATTAGACATAGTCTGTGACAAGGCAGAATTTAAAACACACCAATAGCTTAAGCTGTTTTCTGCGTTAGCTGTTTCTTTCTTTCCCTTATCATTACATCCTGACAAGAAGCAAGACATCACCAGCACGGCTGATACAATACCGCAAATAATTTTTTTACCTCTCATTATAAAAACCTCTCTTTCATATTAAGAAACTTTTAATTTAAAAACATTTTCTGTCTAAGCTAATTTTATCAAAGGACTGTCGAAATCGTAAAGTGACAGAATCTACAAAGCGTCGCCAGATTCCACACTTGTATAAGTATTACCGCTTGTTTTTTCTATATTCTGCGGGGGATACACCAACAATAGATTGGAACACTCTCAAAAAAGTCCTGTGGCTGGCAAATCCTACTTCTGCTGCAATATCTGTAACCTTTAAATTTGTGTTTTTTAAAAGCTCTCTGGCGTGTTCAATCCTGACAGTGTTAATATACTCAAGCAAAGGAATATTTTTCTCTTTCTTAAACACAGCGGAAACATAGTTGGGACTTACATTAAATTTTTCTGAGATGAATGCAACATTTAAAATTTGATTATTATAATTAGATTTTACAAAATCAATGATATCCTCAGACAATTTCTCTGTAGTGCGTGCTACATTCCCTTTTGATTTATCACAAATCTGTCTGAATAATTCTAAAATTTCCTCTTGTATAGAAGATATTGACTCATATCGGTCTATCTTATCCAATAAATCAGTTTGTTCAATGTCTATCAAATTAAGAGAATCTTCGTTTTGTCTTATGACTTTAAAAATAGTTGCGACAACATCAAAAAACAGACATTTTACTTTCAAAGAAGCAGAAACTGTATTTTTTAAATTACTGTTTATTATTTCCTGTAGAAGTATGGAAGATTTTTCGTAATTTCCATAAGTTAAATAATTTATTAATTTCTGCTCAATGTCCACAGAGTAGATATAATTTTCATTTTCCTGACGATTCTTCTGTATATATTCATCATAACTGAGGAAAAATACATTTCTTATACTGCAATATCTCATAAGCTCTATCGCTTCCCGATAGCACACAGAAATATTTTCAATCCCTTCATACACAGATGAAAGAGATGCAAAAAAACTCACGTTTGAAAGATTCTCTATTATTTTTTGAGCGTCTGTTATTACATTGTGCAATTTCTGTATATGCGCTGTGTCAGAAAGTGATACAACCACAAAAAGCTCATCGCTGTTTTCGCAAAAAGCAGTTTCAAATTTTCCTCTGAAAAAATCATCAAGTACATTTTTAATAATTAATTTTGCTAATCCCTCATTGTCACTTACATCATCCTGCTCAAAGAAAAGTCTGCTGCAGTCTTCGATCTTTACCGCCATCACACAAAAGCAACTGTTTTGAAAATTAATTCCAAAATATTCAAGACGACTTGAGATATCATACAGTGATTCTTCTCCCTTTAAAACAGCTAACAGAAAAGAATTTCTGGCAAGCTTCCTTTCTAATTTCTGATGCTGAGAATCTTCCTGATATTTGTTTACAATGTCCGATACAACAGATGTTAAATACTGGTATTCATTGAGTTCAGAATTAAATGCAAAATTTCTGGATAATGTCTTTGTAAGTTTTCTGATTGGCGTATAGTGTTTTTTTATCGAGCGCCAAATAATAATACCGCCAACTAAAATACACACAAGCAAGCTATATATGTAATTACGCCGCATACGCACAATCTTTTCCAGGAACACATCTTCCGAAATACAAGAAACATACTTCCAATCACTTTGCATCATATCCTGAATAATCAGCACCTTATTCTGATTATCGTGCTGCATATAAACAATATTTTCGCCATCACTGTTTTTTAATGCATAATTTACAGATTGAATAAAGCCTTCGTCTTGGTCAGATACAATTACACTGTTTTCTTCATCAACCATAAAGAAAGCATTTTTTTCGTTATTATCAAACAACAAAAAGCTTTTTCTGAATTCTACAATTATGTTAGCAAGCAGCTTGCTATCATCACCGACATCCATATAAGACATAGCATAAAAGACTCTGCCATCGCCTTTGGTGCTCTTTTGCGGATATATCAGCAGTTCACCGTAATACCGTCTGGTCATAAACTCATACCATTCTTCGTAAGTTGGAAAGACCTTGCTGTAATGTCCTTTGTAAAAGTTTTTCAAATTACCTGCCCCGTTTTGACCAACATAACAGTCTGAATTCTTAAGCAGTACAAAAACATTTTCAACATAAAAGTCGAAACCGCCGTAAATATATGAATGATTCGTTGATAATTGATACCTTTGCTTTGCTGTAAGCGGCGATTGTAATGATGCCGCTTTTTGAAAATCCTCATTGAGCAAAATAGTATCTGTCATATCTGAAACATTTGCAATAATAGCGTCCAGTGTTTGTGCACGCCCATAAATATACTCCGCATTATAATTTTTTATCTCATCCATCATAGCGTTTTCAACGCTGATATAACTGATTCGGTTTACTATGTATGGAATAAACAAAACAAGAATATACGAAATAAACAGGCTCACTAATATTTTTTGTTTAACAGTCTTTTTAATAAAAGTGTTCACAGTGCAAACATCTCCTTTTAGGTTTAGAAAACGCACTGCATGTTATAGCGTTTTCACTGCCTTTTTTGATTTAACAAGCATACACAGTTATTGTATCTTTCCTGTTTATAGCTTGTCAACCACCAAAATATGCCACTGCTACTTATTTATACATAGTCAAATACTCAGAGGTAGCCGCTACCATTCTGTCAAACATCTCTCGAGCCTTTTCTCGTGATAAACGAACAAGCGGATCGTTCACAAACGCCAAAAATGCCTTATCTAAGCTGCGCTCTGCAATCGCTTCCATTAAAAGCTGCTGATTTCCACTTTCGCGGCTAATTAAAGGATAAATACTCTTTGGAATATCACCAGCCACAACAGGAGTTACTGAATTTGCACTAAATATAGAATTAGTTTCAACAACTGCCCCCATAGGAAGATTTGTAATCTGTCCTCTGTTTGGTATGTTAACGTTGGTAATCAAATCTTCAAGACCTAAAATAGCACGCATTTGCTTTACGCCTTCTTCTCCGGTAGGTGACAAATCAAACTCTTCCTCACCCCTTACCAAGCGTCCGCTTTTTTCAATACGCTCTTTTAAATAATCCTTTCTCCAGCTTACAGGTGTCAATGCAAATCCCCAATCAAGTACGCTTTGGGGGTCGCTCAAATACCAATCACCCGGGCAAAACTCTGCTAAGTGTCTGTCACCTGCTGCCGCTATGTAGCCATATTTCATAAATAAATCAAACTTTACTAATTCCAACTGTCTCCAGCAGTTGTTAAGATGATTGTTTTCGTGCTTAAAGTTATAGCCTGTTTCATAATACTTCTCAGCAAACTTCTTATAAACAGGATAAATATCTATATCTTTATATCTTGCCTCGGTAATCCATGTGAAGTGGTTTATACCTGTTAACTGTATTTTAATATCATCACGGCTCTTGGTATCAATATCCAAAATATCCTTCAGTGCTTTTCTAAGAATATCCTTTACCTCATACACCTCATGGCAGCAGCCGTATGCCTTAATCTTTGGAAACGCATGATACAGTGCGTCAACGCAAAGCGTCATTGGATTAGTATAGTTAAGAACCCATGCATCAGGACAGTAATCCTTTATTGCATAGCCTATATCCTCCATCATAGGTACACAGCGCAAAGAACGGATAATACCGCCGGGGCCTACAGAATCACCAACTGACTGATAAATTCCATATTCCTCAGGTAAATGAACGTCATGCTCCATTTCATCAAATGTACCAGGAAGAATGGAAATTACAACGAAATCAGCATCTGTAAGTGCCTCGCCAATAGTTTCTACTGCTTTGTATTCCCACTTTTCCTTTTGTATATTGTTACCAATTATTTCATTGTTTTTTGCCGCTTGAAAGTCGATATCATACAAATAAACCTTTCCACTCATATCCTCCGCCTGTGCAAGGTCTGCCATAAGATTCCACGCCCATATACGGCTTCCGCCGCCGATATAAGCGATTTTTAAATTATTTGCTTGCATTGCCATAATAATTTCTCCTATCTAATAGTTTATCTTAAATAATGAACTGTCTCTGCTTTTCCGCTATCAGCCGACTTGATAATAGCTTCGCAAACAGCAACAGTTGCCGCACCTTCAGCGCCGGGAATATCAAGCGATTTCTTTCCTGTAAGAACATCTACAAAGTCATTAACCTCTGCACCGATGTTGTGGTTATTGATTTCAATTGGAATTTTAATAGCTATTTCTTTCATATGAATACCCAATAATTCTTTTTCTCCTTTAAATTCATCCATATATAAAGAAAGCGCTGGACTTGTGTTATCAGTAATAATAGTTCCCTTTGTTCCATAAAAAACAGTGCGCATGGTATAATCACGCTTGCAGCCTGTTGAAACAAAAACTTTGCCCATTACATCATTAGGGAATTTCAGTACCGCAATAGCAGTATCATCACAAGGCCAATTATCACCAAGAGACTTTTTGTTGGTGTATGCATATGCCTCAATGGGATTCCCGGCTACCCAACGAAGCAAATCAACCGCATGGCAGCCTCCGCCTGTTACAGGGTGACGTGGGTTTTCCTTGTCATTCCTCCAATGCAGAGGCATATCAGAGTAATCATGCGCATATTCAGACTCTACAAATGACAGTTCACCTATCATTCCCTTATCTATAATTTCCTTAGCTTTTAAAAATCCAGGTGTTTTACGACATACCTGCCCTACCATTAAAATAGCGTTACTACTTTTTTCTGCTTCTATCATTGCTGCACAATCCTCTGAATTTAATGCAAGAGGTTTTTCGCATAACACATTTATATCAGCCTTTAAAAAGTCGATTACCATTTCACGATGAATCTGGTCAGGCGTTGCAACACAAACTGCATCTATTAAGTCTTTATTCAATAATTCGTGATAATCACTGTAACGGGCATCAATATGGAATTTATCCGCCACCTCGTTAAGCACCTTAATGTCATTGTCGCAAACAGCAACCAGCTCGGCATCAGCATTGTCTAAAATGCCCTCCATATGGCGCTGACCTATGCTGTTGATTCCGATTACCGCAAATTTAATTTTCTTCATTGTTATTTTCCTCTCTTCCTAAAATTTATGGTAAATATACTTTATCCCAATAAACCCCGTCAACTGACAAAATTTATTGAAAGAAGCCAAAACTTACTGCCTGTTTACTTTGACAGAATTTCAAAAGCGCACAATGGTTTCAGTGTTTTAATACTATCAAGCACAAATGCCTTTACACTGCCTCCCTGCGCAATTTTACTTTGTGCCGTTTCACTTAATTTATCTACATCAATATCTGCAACACAAATTTGCTCCAAGGTCTGGGCAATAGAATATGGTTTTGTAGTAATTGCCGCCATTTTTCCTTCAACATCATAAATTGCCAAAACAATCGTTGCACAAAGTGGTTTTGCACCGCCGTTTGAAATCAGGCTTTTCGCTCTTACAACACCGCTTAGCGGTATTGTTGCTGTACCTTCTGCATCATCTGTTACACTTACAATAGATGGTTTTGAAACATTTATATCATTTACAGCAGTCTCAAGCTCTACATAGGGTGTAGCATTTACCCTGTCTAACGAATCTGTAGCTTCAATGTAATATCCTTTTGTATCATCAGGAAGCTGCACTCTGATAACACCTGTCGTTCCTAACTCAATTTCTTTACTCTGCCATGTTCCGTTATATGTATAGTTAGTATATTTTAAGCCTTCAGAGTCTGTTGTGTACCACAGCTTTGCGCTTGTTAATGGAGAAGCAGATTCATATGTTGCACAAGCGATAATATCATCATCTTTAAATTCTAATTTATTATCGGTAAACCTTGTAAACTCAGTTCCACCCTTAACAATACTGTCTGCGAAGGAATATGCCTCCTCCAGTGCAAATGCGGCATCATGTCCGTGAGTAAGACCATTCTTAATAGACAGCCTTGAGCCTTCCACCGCACCATACGCTCTTGCTTGAAGATTTAGTGAGAAATACGTATCATTATTACTATTTATAAATAAGGTAGGCATTTTTGCATTGTTTAAAACTGTTGAAGGGTCCCACATATTTAATCCGTCCTCAACCAAGTCTTTAGATATCTTTGCCTTTGACTCTTTCAAAAATCCCGTTCCGTAAATAGGAATTGCAAAAGAAAAGCGGTCATCCACACCAATGGTATAGCTTGTTATAATACCTCCCCAGGAAACACCGCAGATACCAATTTTATCAGCATCCACTCCCTCCTGTGAAGCCAAAAAAGAATGTGCCAGCATAGTATCTGCCACTGCATGATACATCCACTGGTCAGCAATGGGAGCTTCCCAATCCTTAAACGTGCCATTTCTTCTTGGTCCCATATTCCACACATAAGACTCGGGAATTCCTTTTATATCGCATTTTGATTTGTCATCTTCACTTTCTACCCAATAAGGAGCGATTGCGGCATATCCTCTTTTAACCCATTTTCTTACCCAATCTCTATACGCAGTTCCGCCGGAACCGTGCATTAAAACAATTCCGGGAACCTTTTCACCAGGCTCTACATCAGGCATGGCCCAAAATGCAAAAAATTGAGTTTTCTTTCCGTTATAATCAAGGCCGTTAATTAAAACAGACTTAACATCCGTACGATAAATATCGCCGCTTGTAATTTCAATAGAATCAGGTGCTGTCTTTACACTATCCGGCCAAGACGGTGCAGCGGCATCAACCATAATTTCAGGTGATACCATTGATAAAGCCACAGCAATCACCACTGCCGTTATTTTACTGAATTTTTTCACAAAGACTCCTCTTTTCTATGGGAAATACCCATTTTTTAATAGAATACTTTCAATAAAATTATACTACCAGGCAACAGACATAAGCAATTGACAAAATCTATTGATAGCAGACAAATTCTACTATCAAAAGCAGAAAAAGAGGGCGTTGCCTCAATTTCAAAAAAATCACTTATTGAGACACGCCCTTTTTATATGTATATTTTTAAAGACAGCAAAACTACTATAAATGTTAAACTTAAAATGTACAAAACACCAACTCAAAATATAAAATTCTGGCAAACCGCTTTTGAATAGAATATACTCTATTCGGGAGTGAAAAAAAGATAATGCACAAGTAAATATTAACTGTTCAAAGCTTTCACGTCAGTACGGTTGTGACCGCAAAACAGTTTCCAAAGCTATCAATGCTGTAAAAAACAATCTTCCCCCACCAAAAGCAAATAAACCAAGAAAAACCGATGGTTTTGAATTGATAATAGAAGAAAAATTAAAAACCGGTGCTCCTGCTATTGCTATCTTTAACTACATCAAAAAACATCACGGATATACAGGCTCATATACTACAATTAAAGACTTTGTTCGTAATCTTAATATTGAAAAACAAAAACAGGCTGTTATTCGTTTTGAAACAAATCCCGGTATTTAGGCTCAGGTAGACTGGAAAGAATCAATGAAATTTAAAACCCAAGACGGAGACACCATAAAATTCAATGTCTTTCTGTTAATACTCGGTTTTTCAAGAACTAAATTTCTTTCTGTTACAGAAACAAGAGATTTACATACTGTAGAAGAATGTCTTGTCAAAGCGTTTAAATACATAGGTGGAGCACCTCCTTCGCCTCATAGTTATCCAAAAGCATATTCCTGGATATTCGTCAAGGGTAGCAAAGCTGCTTGTTTACCCTTTATGAATGTCTCGGAATATGCTACCGCCGAAATTGTACATTTTCACTTGCCCTTTTTGTACATTTTCGCTTGACATTTACAATATAGCATGATAATAACCCAAACGACCATTAGACTTCACTCCTTTTGCTTTCAGATTTTAATAGTGAATAGAAAGTTGATTTTTTCATATTCAGAAGTTCCATTGCTTTTTTAGCAGTAATTTCATTATTCTTCCATTCCCTACTATCAAAACCCAGTTCATCTTCAGAGCATATTTCATAATCGGAGATAAAAGATTTATCACACCAACAGG
>SVJI01000038.1 GCA_015069065.1 Oscillospiraceae bacterium
TACATATTTAAACTGGGGAAAGCAGCTTGAGAGGGCAGGGGAGAGCATAGAGCAGAATTATCTTAATATACTGCTTACGCACCGCCCTGAATATGTGAAACAATATTTTGTGTATGATTTCGATGTTGTTATGGCAGGGCACGCCCATGGTGGTCAATTCAGAATACCGTTTATCCTGAATGGCTTTTATGCCCCCAACCAAGGGTTTTTTCCAAAATTAGCAGGCGGTATGTATGATTCAGACGGAAAGAAACTAATTGTAAGCAGAGGACTGGCAAGAGAAAGCACACGATTACCACGGATTTTTAATAGACCTGAATTAGTTTTTGTTAATTTATTGCCTGAATAATAAATGTAAATGGTCAGCGATTCTCAAACGAGAGTCACTGACCGTTTGCTATTTTCTATTCGCGTGAGGAAATGTTTAAATTAGTTTGTGCGCGATGAGGGTGCAGCCGCAGGGTGCTGCCTGCCAGTATGGTCGATGGTATAATTATCCTTATAAATCAAATCGCTGACTTTTAAAAATGAAAAGCCTTTTTTCTCAAGCTCGGTTAAGATTTTATCAAGGCTTTCGGCGGTGTGAGCGGTGTCGTTATGGAAAAGGAGTATATCACCTGATTTGGTTTTTGGGATAATCCTTTCGAGCATCTGCTCACAGTTAAGACCTCGCCAATCCAAACTGTCAACAGACCACTGTATATATTCCATATTTGCGCTGTGGCAGGAGTTTATAACATCATTATTGTAATCTCCTGACGGCGCGCGGAAAAGCACGGGTGTTACCCCGCACGCTTTATTGATGGCATCATTGCATTTTTTTATATCGGCAAGCATTTGCTGGGTGGTGAGAGTGGTGTAATATGTATGATTGTAGCTGTGGTTCGCAATTTCATGTCCAGCCTTATACAACATCTTTACTGCGGAGGGGTATTTCTCTGCCCATGTACCGAGGACAAAAAATGTTGCTTTACAGTTATGTTTTTCCAGAGTTTTGACTATACTTTCAATATCATCACTACCCCATGCACAGTCAAAAGTTAAAGAGATTGCATTATCATTTCTCTGCACACTGTAAATTGGTACAATTTTGGCATTGGTTGATACTGACTGTGTTCCTCCCCCTGTTAAAAATGCTCCAAAGCCAATCGTAGCACATATCAGTGCAAAAGTAATTATTCTGTATTTGTCAGTTACGAATATTCTCATGCATCGTTTCTCCCTTCAAATTCATAATATTTCTGTATTCCTGTTGCAATTGCTGCTGCAAGCTCTTTTTGATACTTTTCCGTGTTAAGAAGCTGTTCTTCCTCGTAATTTGATAAAAAACCGCACTCTGCGATTACCGCAGGTATAACTGCATTTTTTAGAAGAAATATACCAGACGGCGCCTTAAGGCAGGTTCTGTGGGATTTGTTATCGGGAATAGCTGAAAATTGCTTTTGAATCAGCTGTGCCAGTTTTTCAGATTCAATAAAGTTGCCCGAGTAGATAACCTGTGCCCCTCTGTATCGCGCATCTGTAAACTTGTTCATGTGGATGCTTACAAACAAATCCGCATTGGAATTATTTATTATTTCCAGTCTTCTGTGCATATCGTTGCGCTTTTTTTCTGATGTGGTTTTTCCGCTCTCTGCTATTGTGTTTTCGTCGTTGCGCGTCATAATTACGGTAAAGCCATTTTTTTTCAGAAGCTTTTCCACACGCTTTGCAATTTTTATATTAAGGGAGCTTTCTATAGTTCCGCTTGCACCGATGGCACCCCCATCGGGAAGTCCGTGTCCTGCATCTATAACAATGCGCTTTGTAGGAGTTCCTGAAAACACATCAGAATCTTTTGACTGTAAAATAAGCAGAGATACGGACAATAATACTGAAAAAATAGCAAAAATAACAATTTTTCTCCGAACTATTAAAATCATAAATATCACCCAATATAATGTATAGAGCAAAAAGTCTGATATATTCATAATGATTTTTGTAATAGATATGCAATTTTGGGAATATACTTTTTTAGAACGATTAGTTAATCGCTATCATGTGAATTTTTGCAGATGGCGGAAAAGAAGGAGTTGTAGACCTTGGAAAATAACATCATAACATTAACGGGAACGGTGCAGTCACAGGCGGAATACAGCCATAGTGTTCTGGGTGAAAATTTTTATAGCTTTATGCTGCGTGTTCCCAGACTTTCCGAAAACGAGGACCTTCTCCCCGTAACGGTATCAGAAAATCAGCTTGATACATCACTTGTGCAGGAAGGAAACAAAATAAAGATAAAGGGGCAGCTTCGCAGTTATAATAAATATACCCAGACGAAAACGCGCCTTATCCTTACTGTATTTGCAAAGGGAATTGCACCGGCACTTCCTGATGATAATGAAAATCCCAATGAGATTTTTATAAACGGATTTATATGTAAGGAGCCTATATACAGACGCACGCCCTTTGGTAGGGAAATTACTGACCTGATTGTGGCAGTCAACCGTGCTTTTAACCGCTCGGATTACATTCCTGCGATTGCATGGGGGAAAAATGCTCTTTACTCAGAAAATCTTGAAGTGGGGAGCAATGTAATGCTCTGGGGCAGACTTCAGTCAAGAAACTATAATAAGCGCATTTCGGAAAATGAAACTGAGGTCAGGACAGCGTATGAATTGTCTATAACTAAGATTGAAAAATTAGCATAAATACAGAATTTAGAGGGAGTGTGGTGAAATTCCGCGCTCTTTCTTTTTGTATATACGCCATTAGAGTTGTTTTGAATAAATGTCTTGCAATAGGAAAGACTATCTGCTATAATTGTCTTGGTGAGTTTTATGAAAATTTTGGGAATTGATTACGGGGAGGCAAGAATAGGTGTCGCAGTCAGCGATGCACTTGGAATACTTGCTAATCCGCTGGATACAATCTGCGAAAAGGACAGAAAACTTCAACTTGAGAAAACTGTCGCTGTGGCACGGCTTCATGGTGTAGAAAAAGTAGTTGTCGGTAATCCCAAACGAATGGACGGAACAGTCGGACACCGTGCCCAGTACACGCAGGATTTTGCAAGTGAGCTTTCAGAAATGCTCGGTATAGAGTGTGTGATGTGGGACGAGCGGCTTTCCAGTACGGAGGCACACCGCATTCTTGAAAGCGGCGGGGTCAGCGGAAAAAAGAGAAAGACAAAGGTGGATAAGATTGCCGCGGTAATAATACTGCAGGGATATCTTGATGCCAACAGATAATATATTTTTTAGGAGGAAAAAACAAATGGCTGATGAAACAAAGGATATTTTTGAAACAGTGGAGGAAGATTACGAATTTCTGGATACTGTTGAGCTTGACGGGGATACTTATTTTATGCTGATTCCTGCAACTGACAGTGAGGAAATTGACGGCGAGGTTTTTATAATGAAGCTTGTCGAGATTGACGGCGAGGAAATGCTTGAAGGTGTTGATGACGGAGAGTTATTTGACAGAGTTTACAATATTTTCAAGGAAAATAATAAGGACGAGTTTGAGTTTTTGGATTGATTTATTATAATAATTCTGTTATAATGAACTTACCCTGCGGTGTGCGCAATTAAGGATTTATTTTAACCAACACATCTAATAAGGGAGACTATTGTCTTGCTGTGGCGTGTAGGCCCTCCGATTAGCAGAGGGAAACCCAGGAGCAGCGAGCAAATCACCCACCTGCAAACGCAGGTTTAGAATAGTCCGAATGAACGGCACTGCGGGGCTACATATTAAAAATATAAAATATATAAATATAGAAAGGGTTTTAAGAAAATGAAAAAATTTACAGCAATTGTTTTGACATTGGGTATGGTATTCCTTATGTCAACAGGTGCATTTGCCGCATTTACAGATATGCCGGCGGGTGCAGACGGAGAGGTAATTCAAAAGGCAGTTGACAACGGACTTATTTCAGGGTTTGAGGACGGAACAGTTCAGCCTGCTACTCCTATTACAAGAGCACAGATGGCTACTATTATGTCCCGTGCAATGAACGCAGAGGAAAAGGCTGATATTTCTGCCTTTGCAGACGTGGCAGAGGGGCAGTGGTATTATGATGCGATGGCACAGGCTGTTTCCATGGGTGCATTTAAGGGCGATGACAAAAATTGCCTGAATCCCAACAACACTATTTCACGTCAGGAAGCATTTATTGTTCTTTCAAGAATTTTCGGCATTCCTGAGGCTAAAGCTTCCGCGCTTGACAAATTCGGGGATGGAGCATCGGTTGCAGATTGGGCAAAAAAAGAAGTGAATAGCGTGGCAGCTGCAGGTTATCTTGAAGGCGTAGCACAACTCAGACCTCTCGATGCTATGACTCGTCTTGAATTTGCTCAGATTATGGACAAGCTTGTTACTACATATATTGATGAGGACGGAGAGTACACAACTCTTCCCGCAGGAAACGTACTTATCAGGGCAAAGAACGTGTCACTTAAGGGTGTGAAAAGTGATAACGTTGTAATTATCGGTGACGGTGTTACAGAAACTGTTAATTTTACAGACTGCGAAATAGAGGATGTCGTAATCCGCGGAAAGAAAGGCGCAGTTAACTCAGGTATGTATGGCAGAGTTCAGGCGATAGGAAACGGAACAGAACTCTACATTATGAAAAAACCTATAGACCTTCTTAAAAAGTATGAGGATGGCACAATCGGTTATTTCTACGGAAAGCCCGGTATGGGTGTTCTTATACCCCTTACAGAGTCAATAGAGCTTCAGTAAGAAAAGATAAAAAGATTGCTGCAGGGCATCCTGTGGCAATCTTTTTTAAGGACGGAGTTTGTAATGAGGTGATTTATTGAAAAAGGTTGAAATATATACTGATGGAGCCTGTACCGGGAATCCGGGGAAAGGCGGATTTGGCGCAATTCTTATTTATAACGGTACAGAAAAGAAAATAAGTAGGGGTTACAGGAAAACCACAAATAACCGCATGGAACTGATGGCAGCGGTTGAATCGCTTAAACTGCTTAAAGAACCGTGTACCGTGGAACTCTACAGTGATTCAAAATATCTTACGGATGCAATAAACAAGGGATGGCTGGAAGGTTGGGCGAAAAACGGATGGCGCAAGGCGGATAAAAAGAAAGTTCTGAATGTGGATTTGTGGCAAGAGTTGAGACAGATAATTGATGTACACGACGTAACCTTTATCTGGGTTAAGGGACACGCAGGAAACAAGTATAACGAGATATGCGATGTAATGGCAGTGGATGCATATACGCTTTCTGCCGAAAATATTGATGAAAATTACGAAAATAATGTGTCAAATATTTGAAAAAACATATATCTCTATTGACAAGAACGCGATATTTGTATTAAAATATAAAATAGGATGTTTGTAGATATAAATTGTACAACGCATCTTAAATTTTGTATTTTATTATACGGCTTACACGCCCACGGTAGGAGAAAGCGTATAATTGCTATGTTGAGTGTGTGGGCAGAAAGGTTACGGGAATTCACATGAATAATACGCATGAAATTGAACAGGTTGATATAAAACGGATGATTGAAGTCGTTCTTGACCGAATAGTGTCCATTGTTGTAATAACTCTTGTATTCGGATTGGTTTCGTTTGCTTTGAGTAAGTATTTTATTACCCCGAAGTATGAATCCAGTATTACGATGTATGTTAATAATAAACGCAGTAATGGCGAGGAAAGTACAGAAACTAAGGTTTTAGCCAGCGATATCACTGCGTCAAAACAGCTCGTTCCTACCTACATAGAAATGCTTAAGAGTAATAATGTACTGCAGACAGTTTCAGAAGCCGTGGAGACAAAGACAGGGGAGAAGTACAGCGTTTCGAAAATAAAGAAAATGCTCACCGCTGAAGCCCTTTCTAATACAGAAATAATAAAGGTTTCGATTAAAACCACACAGGCGGCAATTGCTCGTGAAATTGCAAATACCATTGCCGATGTGGCACCTGAAAAAATACAGAACTTTATTGAGCTTAGTGATGTAAGAGTCATTGACAGAGCGAAGATTTCCACTACTCCTGTTTCGCCTAATGTCAGAAATAACACAATTTTGGGTTCGCTTTTGGGATTTGTTTTGAGTATATCATTTATAATTCTTAGAGAACTCTTCGACGTGCGTGTAAAGAGCGTGGATGATTTGGTTTCCAAATTCACTTATCCTGTTTTGGGAACAATTCCGGAAATCTACGTTTCTTATGAAGATACTCCGTATGATGAAAGCGGCGAAAATTAAAATACTTCACTGTTGGAGGGTGTAAGATGGCAAATATTATTTCAAGCATCAGGAAAATTTCGTCTAAAATGACGAAGAAACCATATATGGGAACAAATTCGCCTTTGATTGTAAAACGTGCGAAGGTGCTTAACGAAAAAAGCTCTTTCCATGTAAAGGAGGCATATAAGGCACTTCGTACAAATATTGTATTTTCAATACCTCATGACGGAGCGAAGAAAATAATAGTAACAAGTGCTCTTGCCGGTGAGGGAAAGAGTACGAACTGTCTTAATCTGGCGATATCTTTTGCTCAGACCGGTGCAAAGGTGCTGATTATCGACTGTGACCTTAGAAAGCCTAATGTTGCAAATCTTTTGAATATAGCACCGACTCCCGGACTTTCAAATGTGCTTGCAAATCTTAATACAGTTGATTCTGTCATAGTTCATTCGGACTATGCAAATCTTGATGTTATTCCCTCGGGAGACATGCCCCCGAATCCTGCGGAATTACTTGGTTCAGCAACCATGAGGGATACATTGGATAAGCTTTCGGATCTATACGAATATATATTCCTTGACACCTCTCCTGTAAACATTGTTACAGATGCTGCGGTTATGTCTAAGCTTGCTGACGGTGTTTTGTTGGTTGTAAGACAGGGCAGAACAGACGTGGAAACAGTAGCAGAGGCTGTTAAGAAGCTTACATTTGTAGAAGCAAATATTATAGGCTTTGCACTTAACGGCAGATTAACTGATGTTAAGATGGGATATCGTTACGGTAAACATGGATATTACCGTTACGGTAAAAAGATGAAGTATTACAGAAGCGGATATTACGGCGGCTACGGTGGCTATGGCGGTTACGGCGGCTACGGTGGCTATGGCGGCTACGGAGATTATGGCTACGGCTATGGCTACGGCGGATATGCCAGACACGATGTAAAGAAAAACAAAAAATAAAAATTGAAGAAAGCAAGGCAGGGTTATCTGATGGTAGATTTTCATACACATATTTTACCGGGCATTGATGACGGAAGCACTTGTGGACAAATATCGGTTAGAATGCTTAAAATGCTTGAAGAACAGGGCGTCAGAAAGGTTTTACTTACTCCACACTTTTATGCTTATGCATATGACGCGGAGAACTTTGATGAAAAGCGTAGCAGTGCTCTTAAAGAGCTTCTGGGAGAACTGAAAAAAGAGCCTGTGGGAATTGATTTATATTTAGGGTGTGAGGTTCTCTATTTTGAGGAATTGTGGAGAGTGGAAAAACTTAAAAACTTTTGTATTTCGGGCACAGATTATATTCTTTTGGAATTACCCTTTTCGGCATGGTCGGATTCGTTAGTTTCTAATGTTGAAAAGATTATCAATAAAGGGCTGATACCTATTATTGCGCATTTTGAGCGTTATATTAAGTATAAGGGTAATCTGGAAAAAATCTATGAAATGATGGATATGGGCGTGCTCCTGCAGATGAATTGCAAGTTTCTCAATAAATTTTTGACGAGAAGGCGTGCGCTTAGATTTATAAAAAAGGGCATGGTGCTTGCGTTGGGGACAGATTGTCATAATCTGGAGAACAGGTGTCCTGATTATGACCGTGCGATAGCGTATCTCAAAAAAAAGCTGACTCCCGATGATTATGAGAAGTTCTCGTTCAGGAGCAATCGTCTGCTGAAAAATGCTCAAAAGATATATTCTTCAAATTGATAATGTAATGAGTAAGAGAGCTGTGACCAAATGGGAACATTTTGTCACAGCCCTTTTTAATGTAAACGAATAATTTCAAAAATTAAGCGATATGGTGATAATATGGTATGTAATGAATACACTTCCTGTAATATATGTCCACGCTCCTGCAAAGCAGACAGAAATCATGGAGAAACAGGATTTTGCAGACAAAAGAATAAAATCAGAATCGGCAGAGCATCTCTTCACCATTGGGAGGAACCATGTATTTCAGGAAAAGACGGCTCGGGTACAGTGTTTTTTTCGGGGTGTACATTGCTTTGTTGCTATTGTCAGAATTATAAGCTCAGCCATATGGGCGAGGGGGTAGAAATAACAGAGGAGCAGCTGTGCGATATTTTTTTGAGACTGGAGGAACAAGGGGCGCATAACATCAACCTTGTTACTGCCGAGCATTTTGCTCCCGGAATAAGGGAAGCAGTTATTGCTGCTAAAAAAAGGGGCTTAAGCATCCCTGTAATTCTTAACAGCAGCGGTTATGTATCTATCCGGACTCTTGAACTATTGAAGGATGTTATAGATGTTTTTCTGGTTGATTTTAAATATATGGACGATGTTTTGGCATCAACGTATTCTTTGGCAAAGGATTACGTGCTGATTGCAAAAAATGCCTTAAAGCGTATGGCAGAGCTTTGCCCTAAACTGATTTTTGATGATGAGGGCATGCTTAAAAGCGGAGTGATTGTAAGGCATCTGTGTCTGCCGGGACATACAGAGGATTCCAAGCGGGTCATAGAGTACATATACAGCACATATGCTGACAGTGTCAGGCTTAGTATTATGAGCCAGTACACTCCGGCAGCAAACTGCGGTAAATATAAAAATTTGCAGAGAAAGCTTTCTGAAAAAGAATATGACGATGTAATTGATTTCTGCCTTTCCCTTGGTATCGAAGATGCCTATATTCAGGAGGGGGAAGCCGCAAGCGAAAGCTTTATTCCCGAATTTGGAAATGAGTATGTAAAAATAGAAAAAAATACTTGAAAATACCACCTGAAAAATGTTATAATACATTATAGGTGTATAAGTATGCTTATGCACTTTGAAAGGAATGATACAAATGGAGAACGTTTTTGACGTTTTAAAGGAAAGAGGTTTGCTCGCACAAACCACACATGAAGAAGAAATCAGAGAGCTTCTCGGAAAAGAGAAGGTTACTTTTTATATAGGTTTTGACCCTACTGCGGATAGCCTGCATGTAGGACACTTTCTGCAGATGGTTGTTATGCGCCATATGCAGATGCACGGTCACCGTCCCATTGCTCTGGTAGGCGGTGGTACAGGTCATATCGGAGACCCCTCGGGAAGAACTGATATGCGCCAGATGATGACAAAGGAAACAATTGACCACAACTGTGAATGTTTTAAGGAGCAGCTTTCCAGAGTTATCGATTTTTCAGACGGCAAGGCAATTATGGTTAATAATGCCGACTGGCTTCTCGACCTCAATTATGTAGAATTTATACGCGATATCGGATCATGCTTCTCTGTTAATCAAATGCTTGCTGCCGAGTGCTTTAAGCAAAGACTTGAAAAGGGATTGTCTTTCCTCGAATTCAACTACATGCTGATGCAGAGTTATGACTTTTTGATGCTTAGCCGTAAGTATGACTGTAAAATTGAGCTTGGCGGAGATGACCAGTGGAGTAATATCCTCGGCGGTCTTGACCTTTGCCGCAGAAAGGACCAGAAGCAGGTTTACGGCATGACCTTTACACTCCTGACAAACAGTGAGGGTAAAAAGATGGGCAAAACTGCAAACGGTGCAGTTTGGCTTTCTCCCGAAAAGACTTCTCCCTATGAATTTTATCAATACTGGAGAAATGTTGACGATAACGATGTATGTAAGTGTCTTAAGCTTCTTACATTTATACCCATGGACGAAATCCGTGAATACGAAAAGCTCGAGGGTAGTCAGCTTAATAAGGTTAAGGAGCTTTTAGCGTATGAGGTTACAAAGCTCGTGCACGGTGAAGAGGAAGCTGAAAAGGCAAAGCAAACTGCAGCAGCTATTTTCTCAGGACAGGGAAATGCAGAGAATATGCCCTCAGCAACTGTTACCGCCGATGAAATCGGAGACGGCATAGCAGTGCTCGACCTTTTGGTAAATGTTAAGTTTATTCCCTCAAAGGGTGAGGGTCGCAGACTTATTCAGCAGGGCGGATTAAGCATTGACAACGAAAAGGTTACAGGCATCGATTTGACAATTACAAAGGACAGCTTTAAGGACGGTAAGATTGTAGTTAAAAAGGGTAAAAAATCTTTCCTCAGGATTGAACTTGCATAA
>SVJI01000039.1 GCA_015069065.1 Oscillospiraceae bacterium
CCATTTTCAAAGGTTAAGGTCGTGATATTGGGGCAGGACCCGTACCATGAACCCGGGCAGGCACATGGAATGGCTTTTTCAGTAAAGCCCGGTATTCCGATTCCGCCGTCGCTGCTCAACATGTATAAGGAGCTTAATGCAGAGCTTGGCTGCACAATTCCCAAAAACGGCTACCTTATGAGTTGGGCGCAGCAGGGAGTGCTTCTGCTTAACACCGTGCTGACAGTTCGCGGAGGCGAAGCAAACAGCCACCACGGAAAAGGATGGGAGCTTTTTACTGATGAGATTATCCGTCAGCTTAATATGAGGCGCGATAGCATCATATTTATGCTGTGGGGTAACAATGCGCGAAAAAAGAAAGAGCTTATCACAAACCCTCAGCATCATGTGTTAGAGGCGGCACATCCGAGCCCACTTTCTGCATCACGCGGATTTATGGGGTGCGGTCATTTTAAAAAAGCAAACGAAATTCTTATATCCAACCTTAAATCCCCTATTGACTGGCAGATTAAAGATTGATTGACACAGAAAAATTATTATGTTAAACTGAATATATAGCTGACGGGGAAGTTTTCTGACCTGAAAGAAAGGAAGTATGAAAATGTATAATCCAAAATCAATGCTTGCTGAGGAATTTATCAGCGATGAGGAAATCCGTGCGACGCTTGCGTATGCGGAGGAAAACAAAAATAACATAGAGCTTATTGACAGTATTCTTGACAAGGCACGTCCGCAGAAAAAGGAAAACGGAACTTTCTGTGCAGGACTTAACCACAGAGAGGCATCTGTACTTCTCGCCTGTGAAATTCCTGAAAAAGTACAGGAGATGTACGCTTTAGCAGAAGAAATAAAGAAAGCCTTTTACGGCAACAGAATTGTCATGTTTGCGCCTCTTTACCTGTCAAACTACTGTGTGAACGGCTGTGTCTACTGTCCGTATCACCATCAGAACAAAACTATCTGCAGAAAAAAGCTTACACAGGAAGAAGTTGAAAAAGAGGTTATTGCCCTGCAGGATATGGGTCATAAGCGTCTTGCCATTGAGGCAGGAGAGGACCCTGTAAATAATCCTATAGAGTATATCCTCGAATGTATTAACACAATTTATTCCATAAAGCACAAAAATGGCGCAATAAGGCGTGTGAATGTAAATATCGCCGCTACTACGGTGGAAAATTACAGAAAGCTTAAAGATGCAGGCATCGGTACTTATATATTGTTTCAGGAAACGTATCACAAGGAAAGCTATCTTAAGCTTCACCCCACAGGTCCTAAGCATGATTATAATTATCATACAGAGGCCATGGACAGAGCAATGGAGGGTGGCATAGACGATGTCGGTCTGGGCGTGCTTTTCGGTCTGGAACTTTATAAGTACGAATTTGCAGGACTTTTGATGCATGCAGAGCATCTGGAAGCAGTCCACGGAGTAGGTCCCCATACAATAAGTGTCCCCAGAATAAAGCGTGCCGACGATATTGACCCAGATGTTTTCGACAACGGAATTGATGATGAAACATTTGCAAAGATTTGTGCTTTGATAAGAATTTCAACCCCCTACACAGGTATGATTATTTCAACACGTGAAAGTCAGGCAGTGCGCGAGAAAGTTATAAAACTGGGTGTTTCCCAGATAAGCGGTGCATCACGCACGTCGGTAGGCGGATATTCCGAGGAGGAGCGTCCTCATGACACTGAGCAATTTGACGTTTCTGACACAAGAACTCTGGATGAAGTGGTAAGGTGGCTTATGGAGTTCGGCTATATCCCCTCTTTCTGCACAGCGTGCTACCGCGAGGGCAGAACAGGTGACCGTTTTATGTCACTGTGTAAATCAGGACAAATTCAAAACTGCTGCCATCCTAATGCACTGATGACATTGAAAGAATTTTTGATGGACTATGCTTCCGAGGACACAAAAAAAATCGGTGAAGCACTTATTAAAGCGGAGCTTGAAAATATTCCGCGTGAAAATGTACGCCGCATATGCGGTGAAAATCTGGAGAAAATCCAAAACGGCATACGCGACTTTAGATTCTAATAATAAACTGAGCTGTGACAGTGTCACAGCTCAGTTTATTATTTTCTCTTTTTTATTTCGTTCCAATAGTTTGCAGTCTGTTGCTCAAGCTTATTCTCCCCATACTTATAGTATGTCTTCCCCACAAGAGTATCAGGCAGGTACTGTTGCTTAACGTAGTGGTTAGGATAGCTGTGCGGATATTTATATCCGCTGCCATGCCCCAGTTTTTGTGCACCGCCATAGTGGGCGTCCTTAAGATGCGGCGGTATCTCGCCCATGTTACCGCTTTGTACGTCATATAGCGCATCATCTATAGCGCATATTGCACTGTTTGACTTAGGCGCAGTAGCAAGCATTATAACCGCCTCTGCAAGGGGAATCCTCGCCTCCGGGAATCCCAGTTGAAGTGCCGCATCTACACACGCCTTGGTTATAACAATCGCATTTGGATACGCCAGTCCTATATCCTCTGCTGCCATTACGAGGATACGGCGGCATATACTCTGCAAATCGCCTGCATTAACCAATCTTGATAAATAGTGCAGTGCCGCATCAGGGTCACTTCCGCGTACAGACTTCTGAAACGCACTCAAAACATCATAATGACTGTCACCGTCACGGTCATGGCGGAAAGCTTTTTTCATTGTTACGGCTTCTGCCAACTCCAGATTAACGACCATGTTCTGATTTTCGTCAGGGACACAGGCAAGCACCGCTACCTCCAATGAATTAAGTGCCTTCCTTACATCTCCACAGGCACTTTGGGCAATATGCTCTGCCGCTTCTTCTTCCAGTATTATGGGAAAATCCTCAGAAAGTGAATCCTTCGCCCGCGCAAGTGCGTGCATTATATCCTCTGTCTCAACTCCGTAAAATTCAAACACGGTGGAACGTGACAGTATCGCATTATATATGTAAAAATACGGATTCTCCGTAGTAGAAGCTATCAGCGTTACTCTGCCGTTTTCTATACATTCCAAAAGAGATTGCTGCTGCTTCTTGTTAAAGTTCTGTATTTCGTCCAGATAGAGTATAACACCCTCTGCTCCGAGCATAGACTCCGCTTCCTGAAGCATTGCCTTTATGTCAGAAACAGAAGCATTGGTGGCATTAAGCTTATACAGAGGCTTATTCGCCTTTTTTGCAGCAATATTCGCCACAGTTGTTTTCCCTGTTCCCGACGGGCCATAGAATATCATGTTTGGAATTTCGCCGCTGTTTATTATATTATAAAGAACCTTTCCCTCTCCCAAAATGTGTTTTTGTCCAACAACATCTGTCAGGGATTGAGGGCGCATTCTGTCTGCCAGTGGGCTACGCATTCTTTGACCATTCCTTTCGCACATACATCTGTACTGCTTTTAATTATACAAAGTTTTTCTTTCAAAAACAAGTAGTTTATGATAAAATAAATTAAGAAGGTGATTTTATGGATAAAAAAGAACGTGCAGAAGCATTCTGCGACATTTTGGAGCAGCTCTATCCCGATGCACTCTGCTCCCTTGAATATGAAACTCCGCTCCAGCTTTTAATAGCGACACAGCTTTCCGCTCAGTGTACCGATGCAAGGGTAAATATTGTTACAAAGGACCTGTTTAAAAAATATCCCGATGCCACTTCATTTGCAAATGCTGATTTAAAGGAGCTTGAGGAGGATATCCGCCCCACAGGATTCTACCACAACAAGGCAAAAAATATTATTAGCTGCTGCAAAAAAATACTTTCGGATTTTGATGGAGAAATTCCTGACAATATGGAAGATATGCTATCTTTGGCAGGGGTTGGAAGAAAGACCGCTAACCTTGTTTTAGGTGATATTTTTGGAAAGGGCGGTATGGTAATAGACACCCATGCAAAGCGTATTTTATACAGAGTAGGATTAACAAAGGAGACTCTGCCCGAAAAAGTGGAAAAAGATACAGAAAAGCTTCTCCCAAGGGACAAGCACAGCGATTTCTGCCACAGGCTGGTACTGCACGGGCGCGCACTGTGCACTGCAAGAAAGCCTAAGTGCGATTTGTGCCCTGCATCAGGTATATGCAAGAAATGTCTTAACAATTTACAAAAAACATATTGAAAACAGTCCAACAATGTTTTATAATATATAATGTAGTATAGTCGGGTAACTCACTCCCGACAGAATGGAGATATATTTTTATGAGTCAGGATAAAAAGCATATTTTCGACCAAGAATCTGCAAGTGCCAGACACGTTGCATTTGACCAGAATCCATACGGAACAGGACATTCAAAATATAACGGCTTTTCAAGTCGCAGAGAAATGATTCTTGCTTCCATACAAAATTATTTTGGAAATGGTAAGATTATGATGGCAAGCTCGCTGAGCCATCTGCGCAATCCTATTACAATTATCGTAATTTTCCTTTTGATTGGTTTATATATACTGCTCGGTGTTGCCGGAACGATAGAATTTTCGTTTTATAACACCAAGGTGGTGCAGTACATAACTACCAATCTGGATATCCTCGTAAATGCACTTCTGGGATATTTCTACGGTCCTGTAACCTGCTGCATCAGCGTAGCGTTGTGCTGCATTGTGCGAATGATTTCAGAGGGCAACGTATTCTTCATCGGTTATATCATTGGTGCTTCCGTTGCAGGCTTTCTGCACGGATGGATTTTGTACAGGCACAAAACCATGTGGTTTGGAACACGGTTCCGCGGATTTTTTACAGACCTTCTTTCAAAGGTATTTTTGACAAGACTCGTTGTGTCAGTGTTTGTAAATATTCTTTTAATGGCAGTTATTTACAAGGTATTTATTAACTACCCCATCTACGAGTACATTATGCATTATGCAAAATCAGGAGTTGAGCTTACCTCTGTTGGTGAGTTCCTTGGTGTATTTGTAGTAAGTCTTTTTTTTGAAACCGCTGTTATTTTCCTCGGACTTGCAATAATAAACTTTATAGTTATGAAGGCATTTCCCTCACAGATGGAGCAGCCCACTCTTATTATAGACAGTAACGGTGTGCTTATAAATCTGGAGGATGAAATGACAGGCAGCGATATAATGACGTAATAATATTTTGTTAGGGAGGGGCTTTTCTTGGATTACTGTTTTGACGATAAAATAGATGTCAAGCTTATAGCATTATTTATTATTGACAACTTCAAAATGCCTGTTCCCAACTCATTTATAGTTGACACCCTGATGCTGGAACCATTCGTAAATTATTTTGACCTGCAGCAGCAAATGGCTGAACTGGAGGATGAAGAACTGGTAACATATTACTGTGAGGATTCAGACAAATTCTACAGTCTCACATCCAAAGGAATACAGGCGTTGGAATTTTTCTCTCTCAGGATTCCTAAAACCGTTCGTGAAAGATTGCTGCGCGCAATTAAAATTAAAGTGAAGGATTTAAAAAATGCTCTCAGCATAAAGGCAGAGTATAAAAAGGTCAACGATATTGAATACAGTGTGACATTGGGAATATCTGAGGGCAACTTTGATATGTTCGGTGTAACAATCTCTGTAAGCGACGAGCTTATGGCGAAAAAAATGTGTGCCTCTTTCAAAAACAATCCCCAAACACTCTATTCAGAATTTCTTTCCGCACTTACTAAGAATATATAGAGAAATAAAAAAAGAGCCTGACGGCTCTTTTTTTATTTCTCATTTTTCCACAGGAGTGCTGCGCCGATTATTCCGGCGTCATTTCCCAACGAAGCAAGCTCCACAATAGTCTGTTGCTTACCAAAACGGTTATAAGCATATTTTTTAATTTTCTTTTCAACAGGGACCAGAATCTTTCTTCCCTCGTGGCTTATTCCGCCGCCTATGCATACAATCTTGGGTTCAAAGATATTTATTACATTTATAATTCCTTCCGCGAGATATCCAAGGTAATCCTTTACAACTTTTTTTGCCGCTGCATCCTTTGACTTAAACGCTGTTGTTCCGTTAGCGTTTGAAAGCTTACCATTACAAAGCTTCCACATATCGCTTTCAGGGTTTTTCTTCATGGCTTCCTTTGTCATTTTAACCAGTGCCGTAGCAGATGCATACGATTCAAAGCAGCCGCGTCTTCCACAGGTACACTTTTCACCATTGACAACAATTGTCATATGACCAATCTCTGCACCCTTACCAAAAGAACCGCACATGAGTTTATTGTCTATGATAATTCCGCTACCAACACCTGTTCCCAAGGTAATCATTACCATGTTATCATAGTTTTTACCGCTGCCTGCAATAAACTCGCCCCACGCTGCTGCATTGGCATCGTTTTCAACATAAATTTTTTTGCCGAGTGCTTCCTGCATATAGCTGACAATAGGGGCGTTGTAGAAATCAAGATTATTTGAAAATTCTATGGTTCCTGTCTCCTGATCAATTGAGCCGGGGCAGCCTATACCTACAGCCTCTATTTCTTCAAATTCAATTCCGCTTTCCTGTGCGGCATCTCTGGCACATTGTGCCATGTCATCAAATATTTCATTATATGGACGCGGTGCATTTGTTTTCCTCTTTGAACGTCCGTAAATTACACCATATTCGTCAACAATTGCGGCAGCAATATTTGTACCGCCCAAATCAATACCTGCAAAATATCTTGGCGTATTGGAAGCATCTTCATTAACGCCTTTAAATTTTAATGGTTTCATACTTTATAGCTCCTTCTCCATTTTACATACCGGACTTCAGTGACACATTGTATTCTATTTCCGAAAGTATATCGTCCTCCATCACACCTGCGGGAATCTCGATATTAAATGTGTACTTGCGCAGATTTGTTTCTGCTTCTCTGTCAACAGACACTCCACGGACAGAAATTCCCATCTGTGCAAACTTATCCATTATGTACTTTTGATAATGTTCACGGTCTACGTCTTTTATAACCATAATCTTTGACCTTGGTACAGCCATCCATTTAAAATTGAGATGGAGGAATATCTGTGCGCCGAGAATCAAAACTGTGGCAAATATTCCAAGGCCATACATACCCGCACCAATTGCCATTCCTACACCTGATGTAGCCCATATACCGGCAGCTGTTGTAAGTCCGGTTATCGTATTTCGGTGAACGAATATCATTCCCGCACCCAGAAAGCCTATTCCACTGGCAATTGTCGATGCCACACGGGATGGGTCAAGTCTTACTTCCACTCCCCCATAAGCTCCCTGTCCGATAACATCAAAGAAAGCATATTTTGAAACAACCATCATAAGCGCTGCGCCGCACGCTACAACAAAATGCGTTCTGATACCTGCCTCTTTTGAACGATTCTTTCGTTCAAGTCCTATTATCATACCGCATATGCCTGCCAGAAGCACACGGAATGCCAGATGCAAATGTATGGTCTGTGTTAAAAACTCCTTCATTACTTCACCTTCTTAACATTTTTATATATTATATTCCTTTTTTCACTACATGTCAATAAGAGAATTTATTTCTGTAATATATAGTATTTTACCCTCAATTTTGAATTTAATCTCATAATCAGAATATTTCATTCCGTAGATTTTTCCGTCCTCCTTATAGGATGGAGTCGGGTTAAAAGACAGTATGTCTGCAATTTCCTTTTGCCTGTTTTTCGGTAAGTCAAAAAATCCCTCACACTCAATTTTTATATCCAGCTTTCTCTGAGGCAGGCACTCGGTAAAGCCGCCAGTTGCTTCAGGATGGCTGTCAGCATACGGAAGATACGGTTTTATGTCATAAATAGGTGTTCCATCTAAAATATCTGCGCCACTTACAAGCAGAATAGGGCCGTCTGCTTTACTATAGCGCACTTGTTCAAGTTTTACGCAGGAAAGCCCTATGGGATTAGGACGAAAGGGGGAGCGTGTAGCAAATACTCCCATACGCTTGTTGCCCCCTAAAAGCGGAGGGCGCACGGTGGGCGACCACCCCTCCCTGCGTGATTTTGAAAATTCCCACAAGAGCCATATATGCGAAAATTCTTCAAGTCCTCTTACTGCCTCTGCTACACGGTACTCTTTCTCAAAGATTATCACACCCATTGTTTCAGGGATCAATCCGCTTTGTCTTGGAATTCCGAATTTTTCTTTAAAGTCTGTTTTTATATGAGCTATTATCTTCATTTTATACACCTGAAACATAGAAGCTGTGACAAAAGAAAGTCCTTTGTCACAGCGTTCTTATAATCTTTAAATAAGCGAGCAAACCTTATCCTTAAGTGCCTGTGCCTTTTCCTGCGCACTTTCCCATGCCTCTCCGCACACGCCGAAATAGAACTTAATCTTAGGTTCTGTTCCGGACGGACGAACTGCAAACCAGCTTCCGTCAGCGAGGAAAAATTTCAATACATCGCTCTTAGGCAATCCGTCAATTCCCTGACTGTAATCAAGCTTCCTCTCTATATCAAGCGGTAGCTGTGAGTTTCTGAATTTATGCATAATCTCACGTATTTTTTCAATTCCCTCTATGCCTGTAAGAGTCTTTGTCTCAAGCACCTCTACAAAATATCCATATTTTTCATACAAATCAATAAGTCCATCATAGAGGGTTTTTCCCTGACTCTTAAGCTCCGCTGCAAGCTCGCACACAAGCATTGATGCAACAACCGCGTCCTTATCACGCGCATAGCTACCCTTAAGGTAACCGTAGCTTTCCTCAAGTCCGAAAAGGTATTTATCGTATTTGCCCTCTGCCTCAAATTCCTTTATTTTTTCCCCGATGAATTTGAATCCTGTAAGGACATCTATCGTCTCCACACCAAAACTGTCCGCAACGGCACGAATCATCTCTGTAGTTACAATAGTTTTGATAACGGCACCCTCCGATGGAAGTGTCCCATTTTCTTTTCTCTTTCTTAAGATAAACTCACACAACAAACTACCTGTCTGATTTCCGCTGAGTACAGCATAACTGCCGTCAGACTTTCTTACAACAACACCGATTCTGTCACTGTCTGGGTCTGTACCGAATACAATGTCAGCATTCTGCTCCTTTGCATACTCTATGGCAAGAGTAAATGCCTCAGCATTTTCGGGGTTGGGGCTTACTACTGTGGGGAAATTACCATCTGGCTTTTCCTGCTGGGGAACAACAAATACATTTTTAGCACCGATTTCGTCAAGGACACGCCTTACCAGCAGATTTCCGCTGCCATGAAGAGGGGTATATACCACCTTAAAATCCTCAGGAATCTTTACGCCGAGGGACTGCTCCTTAACAGCATCAATATACGCTCTGTCAACATCCTCCCCAATGGATATATACTGTGGGTCTTCCGTGATTTTTATATCGCTGAAAATATCTATCTTATTTATATAGCCAACAACAACATCAGCCACCTCAGGAGGAAGCTGTCCGCCATCCTCTCCGTATGCCTTGTATCCGTTATATTCCTTCGGATTGTGACTGGCTGTAATAACTATACCTCTGGCACATCCCAGATGTCGAAGTGCAAATGAAAGTTCAGGAGTCGGACGGAGAGAATCAAATAAATAGGTTTTGATTCCGTTGGCACAAAGAACCTTTGCACATTCAAGGGCAAAAAGTGCTGAATTGTTTCTGGAGTCGTACGCAACAACTACACCCTTATCCATAGCTTCCTGACCGTTATCTATAATTTCAAGACAAATTCCCTGTGTTGTTTTACGAACTGTGTAAATATTCATACGGTTAGTGCCTGCGCCCATAATACCGCGCAGACCCGCTGTACCAAATTCTAATTCCTTATAAAACCTGTCCTCGATTTCCTTTTCGGAAAGCGACCTCAATTCCGACTTAGCCTCATCAGAAACCGCATCCGATGCCAGCCATTTTTCGTACTCTGTCATGTAACTCATAAAACACCCCTAAATCTTAATAATATCAACATATAATATATATGTATAACTTTTTATGAATATTATTACTACATCTAAATTTTACCACAAGATGCTATTTAATACAAGTATTATTTAAAGAAAGGTGTTGTTTAAAAAGTCCAGAACATTTTCTCCTATCCCCCAACAAAAACAGAGGGGTTAAAAAGCCAAGACTTTTTAACCCCTCTGTTTTTCTTTCGGGATTCAGTTATTAGTTACCGCCGGGGCCGTCTTTACGCTCGCGCTTATCATTGATATC
>SVJI01000040.1 GCA_015069065.1 Oscillospiraceae bacterium
GGCTATGCTTTTTCCGATCTTGCGCCAGAGGGAGTGGACAGTGATAGAGTAATTAAGATGTGTTTGGTACATGATTTAGTCGAAATATATGCAGGAGATACATTCTGCTATGATTCAGTTGCAGGTATGGATAAGGAAGAACGTGAGAACGCTGCTGCGGATAAACTCTTTTCCGTGTTGCCTGAAAAAGATGGGGAGATGCTCAAAAACCTCTGGCTGGAATTTGATGAACAGAAAACTCCTGATGCGATGTTTGCAGCATCTCTTGACAGATTGCAGCCCATTGTCAATAATATCCTTACCGACGGACATACATGGAGAAAAGGAAACGTAACTCGCGCGCAGGTTGAAAAGCGCATGGAAGTGATAAAGGACGGTTTTCCCGCTGCATGGGAAACAGTATGTAATATAGTGAATTTGGGTGAAGAAAAGGGTTATATTTCTTCAAAATAGTGGGATATTAAATAAAATTTAGACAGATTTTAGTGTTTGTATGCAATATTTTTAACAAAATTGTTTTTTTATTAACTAATCACTTGTAAAAACGATAAAAATAGTGTAAAATAATTTGAAATATATTTGGTGGTGATTTTATGAATTTATCTAAAAAATTTCAATCGGTAGCACCCTCTTCAACTCTTGCGATTACTGCAAAGGTTAATGAAATGAAAGCAAACGGCATAAATGTCGTGGGTTTTGGTGCAGGTGAACCCGATTTTAATACTCCTGAGCATATCAGGGAGGCTGCAATTAAGGCAATTAACGACGGCTTTACAAGATACACCCCTGCATCAGGAACAAAGGAGCTTAAGGCTTCGGTAGCTAAAAAGTTTGAGCGCGATAATAATCTTTCATACGGAATTGAAAATATAGTAATATCTAACGGTGCAAAACATTCGCTTATGAATGCTTTGGGTGTAATTCTTAATCCCGGAGATGAGGTAATTATTCCTACTCCGTGTTGGGTGAGCTATCCTGAGATGGTTAAGCTTAATGACGGTGTCCCCGTGCTTCTTAAGGCGAGCGAAAACGAAGGCTTTGTCGTAAGTGCAGAGAAGATTGCATCAGCTATTACCGATAAGACACGTGCGGTAATTATTAACACACCCTCCAATCCCACAGGTATGATTTATTCAGAGGAGGAGCTTCGTAAGATTGCAAAGCTGTGTGTTGAAAAGAATATCTATGTTATCTCTGACGAGATTTATGAACACCTTATCTACGGCGATAAAAAGCATGTTTCAATTGCTTCCTTTGGCGAAGATATTAAAGACTTGACAATTATTATCAACGGTGTCAGCAAGACATACGCCATGACAGGCTGGAGAATAGGATATACTGCTTCTAACGCAGTAATCGCCAAGGCAATGTCTAACGTGCAGAGCCACGCTACAAGCAATCCCAACTCCATCGCACAGAAAGCGGCACAGGCGGCACTTGACGGCTCAATGGACGAAGTGATTGCAATGAAAGCAGAGTTTGAAAAACGCAGAAATTATATGGTTGAGCGTATGAATACTCTCTCCGGAGTTTCCTGTCTTATGCCTCAGGGCGCATTTTATGTAATGATGAATATTGAAAAGCTTATCGGTAAGACGGTTAATAGTAAGCTTATTACAAACAGCAATACATTTGCGGAAATTCTTCTTGATGAGGCGCTTGTTTCTGTCGTTCCGTGCAGTGATTTTGACAGTGATATTCATGTTCGTTGGAGCTATGCAACAAGCATGGAGAATATTGTTGAAGGACTTGACAGGCTCGAAGCATTTCTTAATAAGATTGCCTAACTTGGAGGAAAAGATATGATAAGGATTGGCATATACGGATACGGCAATCTCGGAAGAGGTGTCGAATCAGCCATAAAACAAAATAATGATATGGAGCTTGTGGTGGTGTTCTCACGCAGGGACCCTGCAAGTGTTAAGATAAATACCGAAAGTGCCAAGGTTTGCAGAGCCAGCGAGGCAGCAGCCTATAAGGATAAGATAGATGTCATGATTCTTTGTGGCGGCAGTGCCACAGACCTTCCTGTGCAGACACCACAGATGGCAAAGCTTTTTAATGTAATAGACAGCTTTGATACTCATGCAAAAATCCCCGAGCATTTTGATGCAGTTGACAAGGCTGCCAAGGAAAGCGGAAAGGTTGCAATCATCTCAGTGGGTTGGGACCCCGGTATGTTTTCTCTTAACCGCCTGCTTGGTGAAGCGATTCTTCCCGAGGGCAGCACCTATACATTTTGGGGTAAGGGCGTAAGTCAGGGACATTCCGATGCTATCCGCCGTATAGAGGGTGTAGTAGATGCACGTCAGTACACAACTCCTGTGCCTGAGGCTTTGGAAAAGGTACGAAACGGAGAAAACCCTTCTCTCAGCACAAGGCAGAAGCATACACGTGAATGTTTCGTAGTAGCAGAGGATGGTGCAGACCTTACCCGCATTGAAAATGAAATTAAAACAATGCCTAATTATTTTGCAGATTATGATACGACAGTGCATTTTATAAGTAAGGATGAAATTTTACGTGACCACAGCGGTATTCCGCACGGTGGATTTGTAATCCGCAGCGGAAAAACAGGGGATAGTGAGCATAACCACATCATTGAATACAGTCTTAAGCTTGACTCTAATCCTGAATTTACATCATCAGTTCTTGTGTCATACGCTCGCGCGGCATACAGATTAAATACTGAGGGAAACAGCGGATGTAAGAGTGTGCTCGATATTGCTCCGGCGTACCTGAGTCCAAAGAGCGGAGAACAGCTCAGAAAAGAGTTACTTTAAAAGGTGAAGAACATATGTCAGTTTTGCTGATGTATGTTCTTTTTATGTGTCCGCTTTAAAAGAACATATGTATGCGGTATTTATTTGTAACAAATTCGTAAAGAATGATAAAAAAATGTTGAAATAAGAGACAGAAAGTGGTATTATATATTTGTATAGCTGTGTAAACTAAGTATTTTTAGGAGGGAATTGAATGATAAATAAATATCTTAATAATATTCTCGCACAGACCGGTAAGATTCTTGGATGCGAGGTCGGAGTTATAGAGGGTGGCGGAGCAGTAGTTTCTTCCGCTAAAACCGGAATTGTAGAGCAGAATGTAGCGGACATATTGGACGCTTGTGCTGAAAATAGTGCAAAGATTACAAAAATGCTCGGCTACACATTTTATACCGTGACTTCACGCGGAAGAGTTGATTATATCACATTCGTAGGCAGTGAGGACAGCTCTATGGACGTGCATCTTGAGATGCTTTCTTCATATGTCGGCGGTATGCGTCAGATGCATAACGATAAATATGACAGATCTAATTTCATTAAAAATATGCTTGCTGACAGTATTCTTCCGGGAGATATCTTCTTGAAGAGTAAGGAGCTTCATTTGGCATATGATGTTGACAGGGCGGTTTTCGCACTGCAGTATGATGAAATCAGAGGAATAGACATTTATGATATTATAAGAGGAATATTCCCGGACAACGGAAAGGATTTTGTTATTGATTTGGATAACAATATGATTGCCATTGTCAAAGAAGTAAAGATTGGAATATCCGCACAGGAGCTTGAGACATTGGCAAGACAGATTACGGATACTGTTGCCAGTGAAGCTGTTGTAAACATTCATTTAGGAATAGGTACTATTGCTTCTAATATTAAGGATATAGCTAAAAGCTATAAAGAGGCACGCATTGCCCTTGAAGTTGGTAAGGTTTTTGACGGCGAAAAGTTTATTATGAATTACGAAAATCTTGGCATTGCCAGACTTATATACCAGCTTCCCACAACACTTTGCGAATTGTTCCTTTCAGAAGTGTTTAAGAAAGACTCTATAGATTCCCTTGATTCTGAAACATTGCATACAATACAGAAATTCTTTGAAAACAACCTCAACGTTTCAGAAACATCGCGTCAGCTTTACGTTCACAGAAACACTCTGGTATATAGATTGGACAAGGTAAGGAAAATGACAGGACTGGATCTTCGCATATTTGACCATGCCATAGTGTTTAAGGTAGCCTTAATGGTTAAGAAGTACCTTACTTCAAAGCCGATGCGTATATGATGAAAGGATGGTTTCATGATAGAGTTTAAGGATGTCACTGTTGTATATGATAAAGAAATTATTGGTCTTGATAATGTATCTTTTAAAATAGATGACGGCGAGTTTGTTTTCCTTGTAGGAAAAACAGGTGCTGGCAAGAGTTCAGCAATCAAGCTCCTTACAGGCGAGATAAAGCCTACATCGGGAGATGTTATTGTAGACGGTATTGTGGTAAATGCTTTACGCCGTTCAAAAATCCCTTATCTCAGAAGAGCGCAGGGTGTTGTTTTTCAGGATTTCAGACTTCTTCCAAATAAAACTGTTTATGAGAACGTTGCTTTTGCGATGGAGATTATTGGAAAAAAGAAAAAGGAAATAAAAAGAAAAGTCCCCAAAATTCTCGAGCTTGTAGGATTGTCTGACAGGGCGAAAAACTATCCCAACGAAATCTCAGGCGGTGAACAGCAGAGGGTTAGTATAGCACGGGCACTTGTAAACAGTCCATCCCTTATAATTGCCGACGAGCCTACAGGAAACCTTGACGTAGAAACTTCAAATGAGGTTATGAATCTTTTTGATGAAATCAATAAGATGGGTACTACTATAGTAATGGTTACTCATTCTGAAAAAATAGTAAACGATATGTGTAAGCGTGTGATACAGCTTGACAATGGTGTTATAGTGCGCGATGAGGAAAAAGGGGTGTACAATCTTGGCATTTAGAAATTTAAAATATTATCTTAAAAGTGCATCAAGTTCATTTGTCCGCAATGGAATTATGACAATTGCATCCTTTATCACTGTAACGTGCTGTCTGTTTCTTTTTGGTGTATTTTTGCTTTTTACCATGAATATGAATTATATCAGTGAGCAGATTGAGGCGCAGTGCGAAATAGTGGCACGTATAAATATGGATGCAGATGAAGAGAAGCAGCAAACCATATACAATTCAATACTTGCCATGGAAAATGTTGCGGATGCAGAGCTTGAAACAAAGGATCAGGCATTCAACAACTTTAAAAAAGAGCTTGGTGATGATGCGGGCGTTCTTGAAGGACTGGAGGGAAAGAATTTCCTGAGAAGCTCTATAAGAGTAACACTTAAGGATATCCGCAAATCTGATGAAACAATTGCAGGAGTCAGAAAAATTGACGGAGTTGACGAGGTTGAAAATCATCAGGATATCGTTGGCAAGGTTGTAAGCTTTACATCTGCAGTTAAGCATGGCAGCGTTGCGGCGATGATAGTTCTTCTCCTGATAGCGGTATTCATAATTCAAAACACTATAAAGCTCAGTGTTTTTGCCCGCGGAAAAGAAATACATATTATGAAGTTTGTTGGTGCAACTGACCATTTTATCCGTATGCCTTTTGTAATCGAGGGTATCATGATAGGTTCACTCGGATTTGTTGTAGCGTTTATAATCATTTCACTTGGTTATAATGCGGCAATCGGCTCTATAGCATCACTTATAAATCTTTTCGATTTCGTGCCCCTTGAAATGTGCATTTTCCCTCTTGGAGTAAGCATGGCACTTTTCGGTGTACTCATGGGTGCTTTAGGCAGCGGTATGTCGCTTAAAAGACATCTTAAGGTTTAATGTGATTTCCTATAAAAAGGAGTGATTCATATATGCATAAAAAGAGTAACGACAAGTTAAAACGTATTTTTGCAATGCTCTGTGCGATAATGGTGGTTATTGCATTTTTGGCATCTATTATAGTCCCTGCAGCAATGGCTGCTACACAGCAGCAGCTTAAAGAAGCAGAGCAGAAAACAAAGGAAGCAAAGCAGGATGTAAATGCGGCAGAAGAAAGGAAAAAAGCTGCATTAGCGCAGTATAATGCAATAGATAAGCAAATCAATGATACTGAGGCTGAAATTGGAATTATAGAAAACCAGATAGAGCAGACGAAAGAAGATATAGTTTTAAAAGAAGAGGAGCTTGTGCAGGCGGAAAAGGAGCTTGAGGAATATCAGGCATTATTTCTCGTGCGCGCAAGGGCTATGTATGAAAACAGTACGATAGAGTATCTGGATATACTTTTCGGCGCAAATGATTTCAGTGATTTTCTTTCAAAAATTGAAATGATTTCTCAGCTGATGAAGTATGATCAGGATATTTTGGATAAGCTTGAAAACACTAGGAAAAAGATATCAGATGCAAAGATTGAGCTTGAAAATATCCTCGTAAGGCAGGAAGAAAACGCAAAAACACTTCAGCAGCGGAAAGAGTCTCTTGACGTTACACTGGCGCAAAAGCAAAAGCTGGTTGACGAGCTGACTAAGGATGTAGAAAAATATAAAGCAATATACGAGGCTGCCGAGGCCGCCGAGGAAGCTATGATACGCGAAAATCAGCGTGCGCTTTCATATGCTGCAAACCCTGTAAAATATACAGGTGGTAAGTTTGCGTGGCCTGTTCCGGGCAGTCAGCGAATTACAAGTTCTTACGGATGGAGAATACATCCTGTCTATAAAACACGTAAATTTCATTCAGGTATAGATGTCGGCGCAGGCTATGGACTCGACATTGTAGCTGCAGCTGACGGCACAGTGACACTAGCAACAACTAACGGCGGTTACGGAAAATGTGTCATAATTAACCATGGCAGCGGCATAAGTACTTTATACGGACATTGTAGTTCCATGCTCGTTTCTGTTGGGGCTAAGGTTACTAAAGGGCAGGTTATAGCAAAGGTCGGTTCTACAGGTGTATCAACAGGACCGCATCTTCATTTTGAAGTCCGTGTAAACGGCTCAACCACTGATCCCCTCGGATATATGAGATAATGTGCATTTATAAGGAGTTATTTGCGTGAGGAATCTTTCAAAGACATTACTTACTATTTTAATAACATCTGTTTTGACATTGGTTTTTTCCATGGTAGCAGTTTATTTGTTTTTTCTGAAGGTTGATTTTCCTTTTGAAAAGCTCATTAAGATTGGTTCTATTATCGATTCCTCCTATGTAGGGGAATATGATATTGAAGAATGTGAAGAGAATGCAATAAATGCGGTTTTGGGCAGTATAAATGACAAGTATGCCGTTTATTATGATGAAGAAAATGCCAAGGAAACGATGCAACTGCTCGACGGTTATTATGTAGGTATTGGTACTGAAATTTTTGCAAATATTGATAAAAACAGAATTGAGGTTGTTTCCGCATATCAGGACTCTCCTGCAGATAAGGCAGGTATAGTAAGCGGAGATTTAATTGTAGCTATTGACGGTAAAGAATACACTGCAGATTCAATTGCGGACGCTGTTTTATATATGAAGGGCGTAAATATTGACGACGCACTTAATAAAACCATCTGCATAACAATAATGCGTAACGGTGACACATTTGACGTGCAGTTAAAACGCGCTAAAATTGATATGTATAAGGTTACGAGCGAAATTATAGATAATATATGCTATATAAGATACAGCGGATTTACACAAGGCTCATATGATGCATTGAAGAAAGTTGTAGACTCTCTGGATGGAAAGAATGTAAGTGGAATTGTAATTGACGTCAGAAACAATCCCGGTGGAGAGTTTGGCAGTGCGATAGATTTGTGTGACCTATTTTTGGATAACGGTATGATTATGTACACAGTTGACAAAGATGGGGATAAGAATGTTTATAATGCAACCAAGGGAAAGTGTGAACTTCCTCTGGCAATAATAGTTAATGGCTCAAGTGCCAGCGCGTCGGAGATTCTTGCAGGATCTTTACAGGCACGGGGAAGAGCTGTTATTGTAGGCGAAAAGACATATGGAAAAGGTGTAAGTCAAACTTTGCGCTATATAAATCCTCTGGACGAATCAGAGGGAGCGATTAAGCTTACGACTTGTAAGAATTATACACCAGACGGAAAATGGATTAATGAATCAATTATTCCTGATATAGAAGCTTCTGTTCAGAAATTGCAGGGAAATATAAGGGAAGATGCAGCATTTATTGCTGCAGCGGAGTATTTAAAAACAAAGTATGAATAAAAAGGAAAAATGAAATGAGAATTAAAGTCACGGCTTTTATTCTGACACTGATGTTATGCTTTTCTTTCGTCGGAAGTTCTTTTGCCGAGAACGAGAATATAAAAAATGATAAAGTAAATATAGAAAATGAAAGTACACAAGAGGAAAAAATCGTTGCCAAATCGCCCCATGCAATCGTTCTGGATATGAGGACAGGAGCAGTGCTTTATAAGAAAAAAGCAGGGGAGAGGGTTTATCCCGCAGCTCTTACCAATATAATGACAGCAGTACTTGTTTTAGAGCATTGCAACATGGAAGAGTTAGTGGTTGCCAGCGAAACTGCGCTCTCAAACGTAAAAGCCGGAGATAATAAAATGGGCATCGTTAAGGAAGAAAAGCTTTCTGTCAGACAGCTTTTGTATGGAATGATGCTCGAATCAGCGTCCGATGCAGCGAGTGTCCTTGCGGAGAAAACATCGGGAAGTATAGAAAAATTTGTTTCCCTGATGAATGAAAAGGCTC
The DNA here is from genome assembly GCA_015069065.1 of Oscillospiraceae bacterium. GTDB lineage: Bacteria > Bacillota > Clostridia > UMGS1883 > UMGS1883 > UMGS1883. The sequence goes on from SVJI01000040.1 coordinate 8,534, forward strand.
ACTCTCTCGGTATGAAAAATACGAACTTCACTAACCCCACCGGAGAGCATGATGAGAGACACTATACAACTGCTTCTGATATGGCAATTCTTACACGTTACGCCATGGGAATCAGTGAGTTTTGTGAGGTTGTTAAGTGTCAGTCTTACAGTATTCCGGCAACAGAGAAAAACCATACCTCACGTAAAATTACCAACAGGAATCATTTTGTAAGTAATCTTTTGCGAAACGATTATTATTATAAATATTCTACAGGGATAAAGACAGGTTATAATCCAGAGGCAAAGAGCTGTATTGCTGCCTCTGCCGAAAAAAACGGTATGGCTTTAATAGCAATCGTGTTTGAGGCTGAAACTCAGGATAATGTAGCGCAGAGCTTTACTGATTGCAGAGACATGTTTGACTTCGTGTTTGAAAACTACGTGTCACAGACGATAGTTTCAGAGGGGGAGATTATAGCCCAGACAGAAATCTTAAATACAAGACGTGACAACAAGCTTATTTTAAAAGCTGAAAATAAGGTTTCAGTAATAAGAAAAAGAGATTCTGAGGATATAGAGGTAACCTATAAGGATACTTTGGCAAAGGAAGTAAGTGCGCCTGTAGAGAAAAATGAGAGAATAGGCGTTCGTGAATATTTCCTTAATGGAAAATCTATTGGCAAACTTAATCTTTTGGCGGAAAAAAGCTATGCCTTAGACCCGATTACGTTTTTAGTGAATAAAATGATTGCGTTTGTGACATCACCGTGGCTATTTGTAGCGATAGTGATAGCGATATTTATATTGGTGATGGCAGAGCGCAGACGCAGGCGAATTCTCCGTAAAAAACGCCGTGATGCACGTAACAGGAGAAATCGTGAATTGATGAGAAGCCTTGATGATTTAGATATCGAATAATTATTGATTAACCAAATAAAAAACGTAGTAGTTCATGAGAACTACTACGTTTTTTGGTTTAACTAATAATATTTCTTATCGCTCATATCCTGTACACTGCGGAGTGCTTCACCGAATCTTTGGTAATGTGCAATTTCGCGAGCACGAAGGAATTTTATAGGTTCAATAACGTCAGGGTCATCTGCAAGTCGAAGAATATTATCATACGTTGCGCGTGCTTTTTGCTCTGCGGCAAGGTCTTCATTAAGGTCTGCTATTGTGTCGGCTTTTGATTGAATATATGCCGCCGTCCAGGGAACTCCGGCTGCAGATGCGGGATATATTCCTGTGTTGTGGTCGACAAAATATTTATCGAAACCTGCGGCTTTGATTTCTTCCTCGCTAAGATTTCTTGTCAACTGATAGACTATTGTTCCAATCATTTCCATATGGGCTAATTCTTCTGTACCAATATCGTTAAGTGTAGATTTAGTTATTTCGTTTGGCATACTAAATCTCTGGCTAAGATATCTAAGAGAAGCGCCTATTTCTCCGTCCGGACCACCGGACACCAAATGTTTGAGTATAGAAAGGTAATTTTGGTAGCTATTTATTCTAAAGTTTAAAACTTAATATTTGCCATTTTAAAGGTAGTTG